>NZ_JBYCKY010000734.1:0-5330 GCF_057473605.1 Mycobacterium sp. TH-M82
ATCAGGTGGTGAGCACGCTTAACTTGAACAGCGGCACGACCAACCCGAATTCCCTCGACATCACCGATGCGGCCATCGATCCGTCCAATTCGCAAGACGCTTACGTGATTTCGGGCGGTCTCGGCGGGGTGACCGAGGTGGATCTCGCCACCGGTGCGGTGGGAACGCCGGCAGGTTTGGGCACGAGTTTCTATGACCCCGGGGCCGAATCCATCGCCGCAGCTGACTTCATTCCGCCGATTCCGTAAGAGCCCGCCGATTCCGTAAGGAGGGCGAGAGATTTCGTGGCTCTCCCGGCATGAATGTGGATCGGTGACGGGGTTAACAGCTGTGGATTCGTTGGCTGGTAAAGAGATCCGCGTCACGGATCTGCGGTTGCGGGGCGGGTACAGGATGAGGGCTTTAGGTTCGGACGGTCTGTCAAGATCACTTGGACTCGGAGAGCCAGGGTGCCCATACGCGTCACTACCGCATTCAACCGCTTGTTGGCCCTGCCGGGCATCACCGTCAGCGACGTGTCCTTCGGCGCGGGCGTGGTCACCGTGACGGTAGTGTTGCGTCGGCGCCGGCTGTGCTGCCCGCGTTGTGATTACTCGACTCGGTCGCGTCATGACACCCGGCCGGTAGCCTCCTCGTGGCGGGGGCTGGCCTTGGGACCCTGGCAGGTGATCGTGCGCGCCGAGCTGCGCCGGGTGGACTGCCCGACCCACGGGGTGCTCACTGAGGGTGTGCCTTTCGCGCGCCCGGGTGCCCGGTTCACCCGCGACTTCGAAGACCTCGTCGCGTTCCTTGCGACCAAGACCGACAAGACGACGATCACCCGGCTGTACCGTATCGACTGGGACACGGTTGGCCGGATCTGCGCGCGGGTGGTGGCCGACGGACTGGACCCGGACCGCCTGGACGGGCTGGTCCACATCGGCGTCGATGAGGTCAGCTACAAGCGCCACCACAACTACCTGACCCTGGTCGCCGACCATGCCGCCGGCAAGATCGTGTGGGGTGCTGAAGGTAAGGACACCGCCACCCTCGATGCGTTCTTCACCGACCTCGGCGAACACCGCGCCGGGCAACTGGCCGCGGTCAGCATGGACATGGGTGCTGCGTTCAACAAGTCGGTTCGCACCCACGCCCCCAAAGCGGTGCGCTGCATCGATCCGTTTCACGCGGTCAAGATCGTCACCGACGCGCTGGACACGGTGCGCCGGGCGGCCTGGCAGCAGATGCGCGCCCTGGATGCCGAGAAGGCCAAGCGGTTCAAGGGCGCCCGGTGGGCGCTGCTCAAACGCCCCGAGACGCTTACCGACGAGCAGTCGGTAACGCTGCGCCGACTGCGCCGCCACGGCGGGGACGTTTGGCGCGCCTACAGCCTGCGGGAAGCGTTCCGTGCCATCTTCGACGGCGACCTGAACCCTGACGACGTCGCGGCGATGCTTGACCGGTGGATCAGCAAAGCCAGCCGCTCTCGGCTGGCCCCTTTCATCAAGGCCGCCAAGACTATCCGCAAGTTTCGTGACGGGATCCTGGCCGCCATCAGACTCGGCATCAACAACGGCCGCGCCGAGGGCCTGAACAACGTCGTGCGGCTGATCACCCGACGTGCCTACGGCTTTCACTCCGCCCAAGCGGCACTGGCCCTGGTCATGCTTACCTGCGGGCCCATCCACCTCCAGCTCCCGCATGAACGATCACCCTAACGATCCACATTCATGCCGGGAGAGCCGATTTCGTACGAGGGCCTGAGCCGGTCGCCGCCTCGGGGTTGACAGTGGCGGCGATTCACTCGGCGGCAGTGCCCTACCGTGCGGGCACTCCGGAGGTGGGGCGCGTCAGCGGCCGCATTCGGGGTGATCGCAGACGCACAGACCTCGGGCGTGCCTATGCACCCGTACCGGCGCCAAACAGTTCTGCGCCATCCGGAGCCACCTATCTACCATCGCCAAAACGGCCGGCCATCCCTCGACGCCCTCGTTCTGCTCGCAGAGGGCCGACCCTGGCTGCCCGCATAACCTGGCCAGTTGATTTGAGCCCAGTGACTTATGTGGGTTCGTTCGCCGGTGTCGACCGGGAACGCGATACGGTGATGGCGCACAGTGACTTCGGCGATGCGGACGCAGCTTCGGCTCAATGTATTGAGGGAAGCTGAAAGCCGATGCACGCCAGCTTGATCCGACGGGGTCGTACTCGACGTCAGCCCGACGGCCGCTCAGCTATCCCCGAATATCTGCTCGATGAAGAACTGCGACTTCGGCTCCAGGCGGTTGGGGCCGAAAAACCGTTCCGCCACATCGAGAACCTGGCCTGGGGTTGTCAGCCCAAGCTGATCGGCCAGAAAGCGGATGTCGTCGAGGTCTCGATCCGGTCTGGCGGCGTGGACCTTCAGCGCAAGCAGGTATTCCGTTGACGGGATGCTGACCCGCAGCCCGGGAACGTCAAGCACGACTCGCACGTTGCTGTCGTTACCTGGCAGGAATCCCTTTGCCGCGACGTTGATCCAGTCATCGGCCAGGCCGTGTCGCCTAGCGATATACCGAATCGCCTCGTGCACTACCGACTTGGGTTCGAATACGGTGTCCACGTCGCCGGTGAGCCGACGTGCGTCATACGCCAAAGCCATTGCCGTGCCGCCGACAACGAACAAGTCGCCGCGTGCGCCCCTTTCGTCCAGGCGCTGACCGACTTCGATGAGCAGGGCGACGATTTCGTCGCGGGTGAGCACCCGGCGGGCGTTCATACCGACACCAACGAGCCGTCCTCGATCAACACGCCGTGCAAAGAGAACGACGCCGGGCTATGGACCAAGGCATATGCGAACAAATTGGGGTGGCCTGGATACCAGAAACGACCCAGCACCCGCTCGGGGGTCCCGGTCCAGCTCGGAACCGCGCCGGTACTGGTGAACTTCGCATGAGCCGCCGCCGCGGACACGATGGCGTCGGTCACCCGGTTCCCGGTGAGGGGCGGCTCTGCGTCGAGGTCACTGGCGTCGGTGAGCCAGTCGGCGGTGAACCGGACGTACTCGCGTTCGGTGACTTCAGCAAGTGTCTTCGCCAGTTCGGCAGGGCTACTCACCGGGATCCACCTCCTACCCGCGGCCACTCTACCTGGTAGGACCGTCTGATTCCGACAGCCTCCCGAACATCGTCAGCCCCGGCCCGTAGGTTCAGCAACCATGAGCGCGCTGCTTCCCACCCTGCAGGCCCCGCGCTCGCGGCGATGGTTGGGCTCGACCTCCACAACGTCACGAGTTGACATTGTGCTACAACGCAATTACGTCGGTGAATGTATCGGTTCGTCTTGATGATCGCCTTGCTGAGCGACTGCGTCTTCGGGCGCGTGCGGCTGGGGAGACGCTGTCGGACCGGTTGCGTCGCTATGCCGAGGAGGGTGCGCGCCGCGATGAGCATCCGTTGATCACGTTTCGTGATGGGCCGACCGGTCGGCGGGCCGGAGTGATCGGCGGGCCGGACGTTTGGGAGATCGTCATGTGGCTCCACGATCTGGGGCCGGTCGACGACCCGGCTGCAGAGCTGATGTCAGACCGGGCGATCACGCGCTTCCAAGTCGATGCGGCACAGGCTTACTGCGCCGCGTACCCGGAGGAGATTCAGGCACGAATCGATCTGCATCGTGACGAGACGTCCACCGCCGGTACGCGGTGAAGGTGCTGTTGGACGAGATGTACCCGGCCAGGCTGGCGGCTGCGGTATGTGAAGAAGGCATCGAGGCGAGGACCGCGGCCGAGCTCGGTTTGGCCGGCGGCGCAGACCCGGATGTGTTCGCTGCGGCGATCGCCAGTGGGTATGCGGTGTTAACCGAGAATGTCGGCGATTTCACCCGGCTGGCCGCCGAACACAGCACCGCTGGCGGTCACCATCACGGAGTGCTGATTGCGCTCTCGTCGCGGTTTTCGCGCCAACCCGCGGGCTCCGCGGCGCTGGTCGCGGCGGTGAATGAAGCCGGCCAACAGCCGCTCGACGACCGCGTCGTCTACTTGAAGCAACCAATCTGATGAGGAATGCCGCAATCAGCACTGCGCCATCACCCGCGCCTGGTACGACGAGAACAACACGGCGCAGTGCGCAAAGATCGAGGACGGTGCGCAGGTCCTTATCAACGCGATGCGTCTGGTCGAAGCCGAGAAACCTGCGCGAAAGCCCTTGAGGGCTCAGGCAGGTAGCCGGACCATTCCGGGGCGATTGCCTATAGGGGCCGGTTGAGGCTCTTGGCTGCCGCGGCAACGGCTGGATGGTGGAGGTTCAGCTGCTCGAGTTCGACGAGCTTGGGCCGTTCCCAGCTGGCGATGACAGTCCATGCTGGCTGGTGGAAGGACCACCACTGCACCGCCTGCCATTTTCGGTCATCGATGGCGGGGGATCGCTGAGACCAGATCCGGTGCGCCCACTCGGAAGTGACTGCCAGGTTGCGCGTGACGATCTGTGTCGGTCGAAGCCCCAACTCTACGAGGCGGTGCGGATCATCGAGGTCGCAAATGCGCAGATCGTCAGGCAGTTCGTACACTCCCAGCGTCTTGCGTGCACCAGTTACTGCCGGAAAATCGAACATTGAGTCGATCCAGCGCGACAGGTTGCCGAATGCCTCGCCGCACGAGGCTTCGGATTGGCGAGCCAGGTACCACACGTAATAGTCGGGGTGGTCGGCCCGGCCACCGCGCTGCGGGCGGTGTTCATAGAGCGGATGCCCCGGCCGGCCGGGCAGAGCCGTATCAAGGTAGGGAAAAACGCGATATACCAGCACTCACGCCGCCCCGCCCCACATCTCGGCGTCGAGCGCTTGAAGAACCCGAGCGGCTCCTTCGGTGATGAGCACATCAAGCGGGCGGGCCCCCCCGAGGAAGGCGTTGGCGCTTTCCAGCCAGATGCGCGCTGAGTCCCCACCCCATACCAGGCGCGCCCGCGAATACACATGTTCTAGATCGATCAGCGCCGGAGCCGCGGCGGGGCCGGGACGCTCTTCGCCTGATGCCCATCGGGAGGTCTGTGATGGGCTGACGCCGATCAACTTCGCGAGTTGTACGCGTGAGAACACGTTTGCAAGGTACAAGACCCGCTGTTTAGACAAGGGATCGTCAGCGGCGATCCGACTCCTTCGCGCAGCTCCGACTACGGTCGCCTTCGCGGTGGGCGCCCTTTTCGCCGGAGTCCTGACGGCCACCTTCTGTGGCGCACTCTTGGCGTCGCCGGACTTCTTCGTAGCCATGTCACCACCCTACCCAGGGTGCCGGAAAAGTCACGTCTCATGAGGTCAGGATCAGTTTGAGGGCGTGATCTGGGTGTCTGGCGTGGTGACGTAGGCCGGCGGCGATGTTG
>NZ_JBYCKY010000735.1:0-4325 GCF_057473605.1 Mycobacterium sp. TH-M82
AGACCTACTCGGCCTATACCCCGGCGCTCGACACCGTCAACAGCGACGCGCTCGCCAACGGACCCCACTTCGTCCTCTCCCCCACCACGCCGGCCACCGGCATCGACGGTCGGCTCGCCACGCAGGAATCCCCCCGTTATTCGCGCGCCCTGTTGTGTGACTACACGGTAGACGGAGTCAAGAACCATTGGGCACTATTCACCCGCACCGGGTGTCACTGTGGAGCACTCACAGCAGTGTTGGAGATCACAATTCACGGCGGCGACGCGGTCACCGTTCCCGCCCTCAGCGCACCCGGCAGAGCGGCTTTGGTCGTTATCGAACTGGACCAAACCGTCTTCGACTGGCTCTTCCAGGGGGCCGTCGCGCCGCTAACCACCTCGACGGTCGCGCTCGACGGAGTCACCTACCGACTCGTCGCCGCCAACGCCGCGGAGCATTTTCTCGTCAACACGCCGTCTTCGGTCGACGGCACGAATCTGCAGATCCACGCGCACACCGTCCGCATCGGACGAAGGCCGTCCTGGGGTCTTCAGGACGTGTCCGCACGGCTGCGCTTCTACGAGATGCAGGTCGGACCATAGATGCGGGCTGGCTTCAGCCGGACCGCGCCAGCCGCGATCACGTTTTTTCGGATCGCCGCCGGCCAGAGACAGTTGGGATCCGCCGAAACGCATCGACGGCGCTGTCAGCGGTCTAGGCTCTTGGCCGGAACAACACGAGGCCGAGATCCGAGTGGGAGAGCATTTTTGAACGTGACCCATCGGGATGTCCGGCCCGGACTCGTCTCAGGGCAGCGGCCAGACCGCCGGATCGACGTCACTGCACGGGCGAGTGTATCCAAAATCATTCTGAACCATCAGCCGCGCCGACCTGAGCCGAGCACGAAAGTTGAATAATGGGATTTGAAAATTTATCGCAGCGCACACGGAAATACTGGCGCGCGCGCAACTCCATCGTGGGAGCTTTTTGGGATATGGATTTTCTACTGTTTGACCGCATTCTGGCAACCCAGCATGAAAACGACGTCCGCGGAGATCTCCTTGAAATCGGCGCGCTGTATGGTAAAAGCTCAATTGTGCTCGGATGCCATGCGAGATCACACGAGGAAGTGATCGTGTGTGATATATTCAATGACGCCGAGGGAGATAAAGAGAACGTCGCGGAAAACTCGCAATCTTATAGCGGGTTGAACCGCAAGAAATTCGAGGACAATTACCTCCGATGGGTCAACAGACCTCCCGTGGTGATCGCCGAACTCTCCGAACACATAGTCGACAAGATCGAGCCACGGTCGCTGCGTTTCGCCCACATCGACGGCAGTCATCTTTATAACGTCGTCCGCATGGACATTGCCAACACGCTCGATCTCATGAACCACGGCGGCGTGGTCGTAATGGATGATTTCCGAGCGCTACACACGCCAGGAGTAGCGGCCGCAGTCTGGGAAGCCGTGGCCACCAAGGGCTTGATCCCCATCTGCCTTTCCGAACAGAAGTTCTATGGAAGCTGGGACGCGGAAACGGCACGAGCAACGAGCAACGTTCTAACCAATTATGTTGCCTCGCAAGGAGACGCCGTTAATTACGGAATGCAAGAAATAGCCGGCGTGGGCGTTCTTATCATCGAAAACCCCACCCCTTGGGAATTCAAGAGACGAGTTCAGTGCGTGGTCCCGTCCATGCTGGTGGCTATTCGTGGCGGCGCATCGGCGCATCCCTACTTGGGGAGTCGACTCGGAGAGACGCTGTGAAGCAGTTCAAGAGCGAGATGCTATTGAACCCTCGAACCAGCGCTATCTGACGGGAACGGTACAAACGCATGCCAGTCATCGAGGAATTTGCGCCCCAATCGGCAGCCGAATTTTTCTTCACATTGAAGTACGCCCGCTGGCGGTTTCCTCTTCGCCGGAAGTGCTTGTCGTTCTTCGACGACAAGCACGGAATCGAGGGCGGCGGACCGAGCCTGGTCTTCAAGACCGTGCTGCCCCTATATCAGTTCGTTGGTGGGCTGGATGGGATTAACTTCTCGACTGACACCATCTGCGAAGGCTGCATAACAGCTGGCCAAAACCTCAACTACGCCACAGACAAATGCGGTCGCCAATTCATTTCCGAGGCAACGGACCTCAGTGAGATCAGTACTGAAAGCTACGACTTTCTTCTGTCATCCAATTGTCTCGAGCACGTCGCTGACCCGATCAAAGGTCTATTGGAATGGAAAAGAGTCGTCAAGGTCGACGGAGCGCTCCTACTGGTCCTACCCAACAAGAAGAGCAACTTCGATCATCGACGGCCAGTCACGCGGTTCGAGCACCGGTTGAAGGACTTCACCAACGATGTTGGTGAAAACGACCTCACCCATCTGGACGAGATCTTGCGACTACATGACTTGCGGATGGACCCGCCCGCAGGCGACTTGCCGCATTTCAGGGAGCGAAGCCTGAAGAATTTTCAGAACCGCACTCTTCATCACCACGTGTTCGATGCTCGGCTGATCGAAGAAATGCTAAGGTGGGCCGGGCTTGAGCTGTTAGACATGACGACTACCCGGACCGACTTCTACGCGCTCGCCAGGAAAGCTGCTGAGGTCGGCCTTACCCCGAGTAAGCATGCGCCCGAAGCGATCAGTTGAGGTCAGCGTTACCGAGCATGTTAGATACCGTTTCGAAGCTGACTTCCCGATTGGCCGCCCGCCGATACCGCTTGGGCGGCGACGCGCTGCGCTTCATTTCCGAGACCCACCAAGAGATTCCACCGCAGCCCCCGCCTGATCGGCGCACACTCGTTCTGTTCGCACACTTCGATCCCCACGGCGTCGTCGATCCATACGTCATCTACTACTTGGAAGCGCTCCATAGGCTCAACGCCGCCATAGTCTTTGTCTCCGGCGCGCCCACGCTCACGCCGGAGTCGGTTGCTCCCCTCCGCTCCTTATGTGCAGGCATCTACGCTCGGCGCACGCTCTCACTCGATTTCGGTTCGTGGCATCTCGCGTGGTGCATCCTCAGGCAACGCGGCTGGTCGCTCGAGCAGTTCGACCGCTTCGTGATCGCCAATGACAGCGTGTTCGGCCCGCTGTTTCCGATCGAAGAGATGTGGAACTCGTTCCACGGTGCCGACATGTACGGTGCGATCGAAAGCGCCGAGCAGACCTTCCACCTCCAGTCGTTCTTCCTGGCTTGGGATCTCAACTTGCGTACCCGGCCGTTCCTCAACGATTTCTGGGATGGCTTTCAGTACATCGTCGACAAAGATGCCCTCATCCGGCAATACGAGCTCGGCCTGTCCAAGCATGCCCGCGAAGCAGAGCTCAGCGTCAAGCCGTTCGTCTCGGTCGAAGACATCAAAGCGGCTTACGGGCGCTCACCCGAGCATCAATGGGCAGGCAAGTTCTCCGGGGCGCCTATCAACAACACCTTGTATTTCTGGGACGGGCTCATCGAGCACCTCCGGTTCCCGTTCCTCAAGACGATCCTGCCGCGTCGCAACGAGCCATGGCACGATTCGATGACGCACCTGCGTGACTTCGTCGAGCAACACACTTCGTACCCCTACGACCTGATCGAGTCGAACATGGCGAGACTCGGCTGCGGATCGCGTTCCTGGGGCACGCCGCCGGTATTGCCGCCCCAGCGGCCGGCAATACGCTGGTTTAGGTGAATCGTCGGGTCATGCCGGGTAGCCGTGGGGAATCGCACCCCCCGGCTCCCACAGATCCGGACATGAATCTCTCGATTCATCGGCCTCTTGTCCTCCTGGTCACCAGGCGGAGCGACACGCAGGGAGTGGGCGAACAACGCAGGGCAGGCTGTGGTGACCCTGCGCCAGGACGCATCCCCCGCAGGGCGGTCCTGAAGGGCCTACCTTCATCACTCGTACAGAGGTCTGCACCGTGGTCAACGGGAACGCCGCAGACACACTGTCGGGCAACCTTTTTAGCCCTGCGTGTAATCTTTCGTGCGGCGACCAGGCTTGTCACGGTGGCATCCCAGGGGAATGTGGTTGCGTCAATTCCCTTGATTCCCAGGAACTTCGACGCTCGCTCCTACCGGAGGCGCGACAAACGGGACGAGGTGCCCATCGCGCCAGGTCATTAATGCGAGGCCGGGGCTATCGAGAGGCACATCGACCGTCACATCGAGGGATGTGGGTAGGCGACCTTCGACGGCGCGGACGGTCACCGAAGCGCCGGAGAGTTCCACGTGGTAACCGACCCGAGGATGCGCGCGAAGCGAATCCCACCCGTTGTTCGGCCGACGTGAGCTGCCGACAACGTCGAGCCGGAAACTGGCCACACCGGTGCGCGTGAAGCGATGGTCGCTG
>NZ_JBYCKY010000736.1:0-5601 GCF_057473605.1 Mycobacterium sp. TH-M82
ACCTGGCCGGCATCGCCGGTCTGATCATCGGCATCGGCACCACCGCCGACTCGTTTGTGGTGTTCTTCGAACGCATCAAAGACGAGATCCGCGAAGGCCGTTCGTTCCGGTCGTCGGTGCCCCGCGGTTGGTCGCGGGCCCGCAAGACGATCATCTCCGGCAACGCCGTCACCTTCCTGGCCGCCGCGGTGCTGTACGTCCTGGCGGTGGGCCAGGTGAAGGGGTTTGCGTTCACGCTGGGCCTGACCACCGTCCTCGACCTGGTGGTGGTGTTCCTGGTGACCTGGCCGCTGGTGTACGTGGCGTCTAAGTCGCCGATGATGGCCAAGCCCGCCTACAACGGCCTCGGAGCGGTGCAGCAGGTCGCCCGCGAACGGCGGGCCGCCCACATGACGGCTGCTTCGACGGGACGGGGATAACGAGATGGCTGCCGAATCCGACACCAAACGCGGCGGGGGCGACGAAAAGGCTGCCCGTGACACCGGAGCTGCGGTCGAACTGACCGAGCCCGGCCAAGCTGACGCCGGCGATGCCGGCAAGGCCAGCAATGCCGACGAGCTGGCTCGGGAAGGCAGGGAAGGCCGGGAAGGCCGGGAAGGCCGGGAAGGCCAACTGCCGCACCACAGCTTCCTCTCCCGGCTCTACACCGGTACCGGCGCGTTCGAGGTGATCGGTCACCGCCGGCTGTGGTACGCGGTCAGTGGGGTGATCGTCGCGATCGGCGTCGCCAGCATCCTGGTCCGCGGCTTCACCTTCGGGATCGACTTCGCCGGCGGCACGAAGGTGTCCTTTCCGCGCGGTGACACCAGCGTCAGCCAAGTCGAAGACGTGTTCCGCAAGAGCCTGGGCACCGACCCGGAGTCGGTGGTGATCGTCGGCGGCGGCGCCTCGGCGACGGTGCAGATCCGCGCCGAAACGCTGTCGAACGAACAGACGGCGCAGCTGCGGGACGCCCTGTTCGATGCGTTCCACCCGAAGGGCTCCGACGGTCAACCCAGCAAGCAGGCGATCAGCGACTCCGCGGTGTCGGAGACCTGGGGCGCCCAGATCACCAAAAAGGCGCTGATCGCGCTGGTGGTGTTCCTGGTGCTGGCCGCGCTCTACATCACCTTGCGCTACGACCGGTTCATGACCGCCGCCGCGATGGCCTCGATGATCTTCGACGTGGCCGTCACCGCCGGCATCTATTCGCTGGTCGGCTTCGAGGTCACCCCGGCCACCGTGATCGGCCTGCTGACCATCCTGGGTTTCTCCATCTATGACACCGTCATCGTGTTCGACAAGGTCGAGGAGAACACCCACGGCTTCCAGCACACCACCCGGCGTACCTATGCCGAACAGGCCAACCTGGCCGTCAACCAGACCTTCATGCGCTCCATCAACACCAGCCTGATCTCGGTGCTGCCGGTGGCGGCGCTGATGGTGGTGGCGGTGTGGCTGCTGGGGGTCGGTACGCTCAAAGACCTGGCGCTGGTGCAGCTGGTCGGGATCATCGTCGGCACCTACTCGTCGATCTTCTACGCCACCCCGCTGCTGGTCAGCATGCGGGAGCGCACCGAGCTGGTCCGCAGCCACACCCGCCGCGTGCTCCGCCGGCGCAACGCGGCGCTGGGCGCACCGGCCGACGCAGACGCCATCGAGGGCCCTGGCGACACCGGCGCTGCTGTCGCCACCGACCAGGCGGCGGGCAAGAAGCAGACGGCACGGGCGGCGCCCAGCAAGCCCGCACGCCGAGCCCGGCCGGTGCGGCCCACCAGCCGCCACGCCCAGGGTCCGACCGGCAAGCGAAGCACCGGGCGGTAACCCGATGGCGGCCTGCTACCGCCGCGCCCGGGTGCTGCTGGCGGCGATCGTCACGGTGGCCGGGGTGGGGCTGCTGCCGGGGTGCTCGGCGGCGGCCGTCGACCACATCGACTACGCCGTCGACGGGCCGCTGGTCTCATACAACACCACCACCGTCGCCGGCGCGGCGTCGGCGGGCGCCCAGGCGTTCGCTCGCACCCTGACCGGCTTCGGCTACCACGGGCCGGACGGGCAGGTGGTGGCCGACCACGACTTCGGCAGCATCTCGGTGGTGGGCCGGGCGCCGCTGGTGCTGGACTACCAGATCGCCGACGAGGCTGTCTACTCCGACGGCGAGCCGATCACCTGCGACGATCTGGTGCTGGCCTGGGCGGCCCAATCCGGGCGGTTCCCCGGGTTCGACGCCGCCAGCCGGGCCGGCTACGCCGACATCGCCGGCATCGACTGCAACCACGGCGAGAAAAGGGCCCGGGTGTCGTTCGCCCATGACCGCAACGTCGTCGACTACCCACAGCTGTTCACCGCGACCTCGATGATGCCGTCACATGTGATCGCGCACCAGCTGGGCCTGAAAATCGCTGACATCACCGACGCGCTGCTCACCGAGTACGCGCCGGTGGTGGAGAAGATCGTGCAGCTGTGGAACACCACCTGGCAACTCAAGCCCGACCTGAAACCCGACACGATCGTCGAGCAATTCCCGTCGTCGGGGCCCTACAAGATCGAGTCGGTGCTCGACAGCGGCGCCGTGGTGCTGGTGGCGAACGACCGCTGGTGGGGCGCCAAGGCGAACACCAAACGAATCACGGTGTGGCCGCAGGGCACCGATGTCCAGGAGCGGGTCAACAAGCGGACGGTCGACGTGGTCGACGTGGCGACCGGGTCAGCGGGGCCGCTGGCCACTCCGGACGACTACCAGAGCGCCGACTCGCCGTCGGACGGCATCGAGCAGCTGATCTTCGCCCCGCAGGGGCCACTCTCCGAGACTGCGGCGCGCCGGGCGGTAGCCCTGTGCACCCCCCGCGACGCGATCGCACAGGATGTCGGCGTGCCGATCGCCAACGTGCGGCTCAACACGGCCGGTAACGCCGTCTTCGACCAGGCCGAGAACGCTCCCGATCCCAAGCCCGCCCAGTTCGTCCACGCCGACCCCGACGCCGCCCGGGACGCACTGGCCGGCAACCCGCTGACGGTGCGGATCGGCTACCGTGCACCCAACCCGCGGCTGGCCGCGGTCCTCGGTGCGATCGCCACGTCCTGTGCCCCCGCCGGGATCACCGTCACCGAGGTCGCCTCGGCGGACACCGGGCCGCAGTCGTTGCGCGACGGTGCGATCGACGTGCTGCTGGCGAGCATCGGCGGGGCCACCGGCAGCGGATCGACCGGATCGTCGGCGATGGACTCCTACGACCTGCACAGCGGCAACGGCAACAACCTCTCCGGGTACGGCAACGGCCAGATCGACGGCGTCATCGACACGCTGGCGGTCACGGCCGACCCAGCGGAGTGGGTCCGGCTGCTGGCCGAGGCCACCCCGGTGCTGTGGGCCGACATGCCGACCCTGCCGCTCTACCGCCAGCAGCGCACCCTGTTGACCACCAAGAATACCTACGCCGTGGGCCCCAATCCGACCCGCTGGGGCGCGGGCTGGAACATGGACCGCTGGGTGCTGCGGCAGTGAACACCGACCGGCCGGATGTCGTCGAGCTGATCGCGTCGCTGACTCGGGAGGTGCCGGACTTTCCCACCCCCGGTGTCGCGTTCAAGGACCTGACGCCGTTGTTCGCCGACGCCGACGGGCTGGCTGCGGTCACCGGCGCGCTGGCGCGGATCGCCGCCGGCGCAGACCTGGTGGCCGGGATCGACGCCCGGGGTTTCCTGCTGGCCGGTGCCGTCTCCGACCGGCTCGGCGTCGGCGCGCTGGCCGTCCGCAAGGGCGGCAAGCTGCCGCCGCCGGTGCGCTCCGAGAAATATTGCCTGGAATACGGCACCGCCGCGCTGGAGATTCCCGCCGATCGGGTCGAGCTGGCCGGGCGCCGCATCGTCATCGTCGACGACGTGCTGGCCACCGGCGGCACCCTGGCCGCCGCGCAGCGTCTGCTGGACCGCGGCGGCGCGACGGTGACCGCGGCGGCGGTGGTGCTGGAGCTGGTTGGGCTGGGTGGGCGCGCCGTGCTGGCGCCGCTGCCGGTACACAGCTTGCACAGCACCTGAGCGATATCCTCGTGGTCGGAGGTGAACTCGAAAGGTGAGTGACGTGGCCGACGATCAGCGCTCCGCGCAGGCTACCCAGCTGCCGGCGGTGTCCGACGTGCCGGCACCCCTGGAACCTCAAGCGCCCGCCGGGCCGCCTGCGGAGACGCTGGAGACGCTGAAGACGTCCACCAGCGCCTCACGGCGGGTGCGGGCCCGGATCGCCCGGCGCATGACCGCGCAGCGCAGTGCGCTCAGTCCGGCGCTGGAGCCGTTGGTGGCGGTGCACCGGAAGATCTACCCCAAGGCGAACCTGGCACTGCTGCAGCGCGCCTACGAAGTCGCCGAGGAACGGCACGCCGACCAGTTGCGCCACTCCGGCGACCCCTACATCACCCATCCGCTGGCGGTCGCCACCATCCTGGCCGAGCTGGGCATGGACACGACCACGCTGGTGGCCGCGCTGCTGCACGACACCGTCGAGGACACCGGCTACACCCTGGCGGCGCTGACGGCGGAGTTCGGTGACGAAGTCGGTCACCTGGTCGACGGGGTGACCAAGCTGGACCGGGTGGTGCTGGGCAGCGCCGCCGAAGCCGAAACGATCCGCAAGATGATCATCGCGATGGCCCGCGACCCGCGGGTGCTGGTGATCAAGGTCGCCGACCGGCTGCACAACATGCGCACCATCCGTTTCCTGCCGCCGGAGAAGCAGGCCCGAAAAGCCCGAGAGACACTGGAAGTCATTGCACCCCTTGCGCATCGGCTCGGAATGGCCACCGTCAAATGGGAGCTGGAGGATTTGTCGTTCGCGATCCTGCACCCGAAGCGCTACGACGAGATCGCGCGGCTGGTGGCCGACCGCGCCCCGTCACGGGACACCTACCTGGCCACGGTGCGCGCCGAGATCGTCGCCACGCTGGCCAAGTCGAAGATCAACGCCACGGTGGAAAGCCGGCCGAAACACTACTGGTCGATCTATCAGAAGATGATCGTGCGGGGCCGCGACTTCGACGACATCTACGACCTGGTCGGGGTGCGGATCCTGGGCGAGGCGATCCGGGACTGTTACGCGGCCGTTGGTGTGGTGCACTCGTTGTGGCAGCCGATGGCCGGGCGGTTCAAGGACTACATCGCCCAGCCGCGCTACGGGGTATACCAGTCGCTGCACACCACCGTCATCGGGCCCGAGGGCAAGCCGCTGGAGATCCAGATCCGCACCCGCGACATGCACCGCACCGCCGAATACGGCATCGCCGCGCACTGGCGGTACAAGGAAGCCAAGGGCCGCAACGGTGTTCCGCATCCGAATGCCGCCGCCGAGATCGACGACATGGCCTGGATGCGCCAACTGCTGGACTGGCAGCGGGAGGCCGCCGACCCCGGCGAGTTCTTGGAGTCGCTGCGTTATGACTTTGCCGTCGAGGAGATTTTCGTCTTAACCCCGAAGGGGGATGTGATCACCCTGCCCACCCGATCCACCCCCGTGGACTTCGCCTACGCGGTGCACCCCGAGGTCGGGCACCGCTGCATCGGCGCCCGGGTCAACGGCCGGCTGGTCGCCTTGGAGCGCCAGCTGCAGAACGGGGAAGTGGTCGAGGTTTT
>NZ_JBYCKY010000737.1:0-12187 GCF_057473605.1 Mycobacterium sp. TH-M82
GACAGCGTCGCCGTAGAGATATTGGCGGGCCGCGACCGTCAGGGCCGAGACGTCGGGGGGCGCGGTGAGCGGCACCGGCGGGGAGCCGTAGACGCGAGAGGCCCACCAACAGCCGGCCAGCACGATCGCGAGGGCGACGATCGACGTGGCCCACGCCCGGGCGGCGGGGGCCACGGAAAGGCGGCCGTCCGGGTTAACCACCGGCTCCAGCCAGCGTTGCAACGTTCCCCGGGGGGTGGGGGCGGGGGGTCACCCGGGCCGGCCGCCTTGCGGGGCCCCCCGCCGTCCGGGCGGGGCCCACGTCGATCGTCGCCCTCGCGATCGTGCTGGCCGGCTGTTGGTGGGCCTATCGCGTCTACGGCACCAAGCCGGTGCCGGCCACCGCGCCCACCGACGTCTCGGCCCTGACGGTCGCGGCCCGCCAATATCTCTACGGCGACGCTGTCAACGAGGAGGTGTTCATGCGCCCGGGTGACCAATTGGCGCGAACGCTGGTCGAGGTCGACGACCGTGGCGTCGACGGCTCGATCAACGCGCTGGCGGCGCTGGTCGGCCGCATCTCGCAGCGGCTGCGCGGGCTGCAAACCGGCTTTGTTCGCTCCTACGCGCTGACGATGCTCGTCGGAGCCGTCCTGATAGTCGCGGTGGTCTTGGCGGTGCAGCGGTGATCCCCCTGCTGAGCCTGGTGTGGCTGCTGCCGCTGGCCGGCGCCGGGCTGGTCTCCGTATTGCCGGCCGCGCAGCGTCAGCTGGCCAAGTGGACCGGGCTGGCGGTGAGTCTCGGTGTGCTCGCCGTGGCCGTCGCGATCACCGTAGGCTTCGACAGCACAGCCGCCGGCGCTCAGTTCCAGTTCGTCGAATCACATTCGTGGATACCGTCGTTCGGCGCGGGCTACACCCTCGGAGTGGATGGCATCGCGGTGGTTCTGGTGCTGTTGACCACCGGGCTGGTACCGCTGCTGATGCTGGCCGGCTGGCACGACGGCGGAGAGCGCAGCCGCGGTCCGCACATCTACGCGGCGCTGATGCTGACGGTCGAGTCGATGGTGCTGATCTCGCTGGTCTCACTGGACGTGCTGCTGTTCTACGTGTTCTTCGAAGCCATGCTCGTCCCGATGTACTTCATGATCGGCGGGTTCGGGGGACATGGACGCCGCGCTTGGTCTGATGCCGCCGCCTCCGCCGCGCCGAAAGCGGCGCTGAAGTTCTTGCTGTACAACCTGTTCGGCGGGCTGGTCATGCTGGCCGCGGTGATCGGTGTTTACGTGGTGACCGCCCAGCACGGGACTGGCACGTTCGACTTCCGCGAAGTGGTTGCGGCGTTCTCGCCGGGCTCGACGGCGGTCGACCCCGGGGTGCTCAAGGCTTTGTTCGGCGGCTTTATGTTCGCGTTCGCGATCAAGGCGCCGCTCTGGCCGTTCCACCGCTGGCTGCCCGACGCCGCGGTGGAGGCCACCCCGGCGACCGCGGTGCTGATGATGGCGGTGATGGACAAGGTGGGCACCTTTGGGATGCTGCGCTACTGTCTGCAGCTCTTCCCTGATGCCGCAGTCTATTTCCGGCCCGTGATTGTGGTGCTGGCCGTCATCGGCGTGGTCTACGGAGCGATGATCGCCATCGGCCAGCCGGACATCATGCGGTTGATCGCCTACACTTCGATCTCGCACTTCGGGTTCATCGTCCTGGGCATCTTCGTGATGACCAGCCAAGGCCAGAGCGGTTCGGCGCTGTACATGCTCAATCACGGGCTGTCCACCGCCGCGGTGTTCCTGATCGCCGGCTTCCTGATCTCGCGTCGGGGCGGTAACCGGCTGATCGCCGCCTACGGCGGTGTACAGAAGGTGGCCCCGGTGCTGGCCGGGACGTTCCTGGTCGCGGCGATGGCGACCCTGTCGCTGCCGGGCCTGGCTCCGTATATCAGCGAGTTCCTGGTCCTGCTGGGCACTTTCCCTCGATACTGGCTGGCGGCAGGGATCGGTGCCACCGCGCTGGTGCTGTCGTCGATCTACATGCTCTGGCTCTACCAGCGCGTGATGACCGGTCCGATCAGCCACGCCGGCGAACGCATCCACGACCTGGTGCCACGTGAAGTCGTCGTCGTCGCGCCGCTGATCGCGCTGCTGCTGTTCCTCGGCTTCTACCCCAAACCGGTGCTGGACATCATCAACCCCGGGGTCGACCACACCATGACCACGATCGGCCAAACGGATCCGAGTGCGTTTACCGCCGAAGGGGCGAGGTGAGCATGCCCACGCCGCAGATCGAATACGTACTGCTGCTGCCGATGCTGATCGTCTTCGGCGCAGCGGTCACCGCTGTTCTGGTCGAGGCGTTCCTGCCGCGCCGGGCCCGCTATGTCACCCAGGTCCTGCTGTCGGTCGGGTCGCTGGTCGCCGCCTTCGTCGCCGTCGTGGTGGTGGGCCGTGAGCTTCCGACATCCGGCCGCATCGCCGTGCTGGGCTCGGTGGCGATCGACCGGCCCGCGCTGATTCTGCAGGGCACTGTGCTGCTGGTCGGAATCATGGCGGTGATCTTCGTCGCGGAACGCAGCCTGGGTGCGGGTGTCCCGCCGGGCCCGCAAGGGCCCGGTGCAGCCATGGCACCCGCCACTGCACCTGCGGCTGCTTCCGTCGTCGGCCTGGATTGCTTCACCCCACAAGCGTCCGCCGTACCGGACGGCGCACTGGAAATGCAGGCGACCCGCGCCGGGGTGATCCAGACCGAGGTGTTTCCGCTACTCCTGCTGGCTATCGGCGGCATGCTGGTGTTTCCCACCGCCAACGACCTGCTGACCATGTTCGTTGCGCTGGAAGTTCTTTCGCTGCCGCTGTATCTGATGAGCGGGCTGTCCCGGTACCGCCGCCTGCTGTCACAGGAAGCGGCGCTGAAATACTTTCTGCTGGGGGCGTTCTCGTCGGCGCTGTTCCTCTTCGGTGTCGCACTGCTCTACGGCAGCACCGGCTCGCTCTCGCTGCCCGACATCGGGGCGGCTCTGTCCGGGCACACCGCCGACCCAATGGCCCTCGTCGGCGTCGGCCTGGTGTTGATCGGGTTGTTCTTCAAAGTCGGCGCGGTGCCGTTCCACTCCTGGATTCCCGACGTCTACGTAGGGGCACCGACGCCGATCACCGGGTTCATGGCGGCGGCCACCAAGGTCGCTGCGTTCGGCGCGCTGCTGCGTATCGTCTATGTCGCGCTGCCCGCGCTGCACGACCAGTGGCGCCCGCTGCTGTGGCTCATTTCGATTCTGACCATGGTGGTCGGCACCGTCGCCGCGATCACCCAGAACGACATCAAACGGATGCTGGCCTACTCGTCGATCTCCCACGTCGGCTTCGTGCTCACCGGTGTGCTCGCCGACGTCCCGGCGGGTGTTTCGTCGACGCTGTTCTACCTGATCGCCTACAGCTTCACGACGGTAGGCGCGTTCGCGGTGGTGAGCTTGATCCGGGGCGCCGGCGGCGAAGAGGAACTCGACCTGACCCGGTGGGGCGGCCTGGGCCGGCGTTATCCGCTGGTGGGCCTGTTGTTTGCGTTGTTCCTGGTGTCGTTCGCGGGCATTCCGTTGACCGGCGGCTTCGTCGGCAAGTTCGCCGTGTTCAAAGCGGCGGCCGAAGGCAACGCGGTGCCGCTGGTGGTCGTCGGCGTGCTGATGAGTGCTGTCGCCGCCTACTTCTACTTCCGGGTGATCGTGTTCATGTTCTTCACCGAGCCGCCCGCCGACCCACCGCGCCTGGTGATCCCCAGCATATGGAGTAGGGCGACGATCGCGGCGTGCGCGGTAGTGACCATCCTGCTGGGCGTCATACCGGCGCCGGTGCTGGATCTGGTCGACGCCGCCGTGCAGTTCGCGCGCTGAGGCCGAACTCCTACGCGGCGACCCCGACCCACCAGTCGACAACGACGGATGATCCGTTATCGGTCGGCGCTCCTCACCAGGATGAAGCCCACCACACGATTGCCCTTCACCTCCGGGGTGACTGCGTCGATCTGCCGGCGCGCCTGCTCGGCCACCGGCGTCGTCGGGTCGAGCACCGACAGGTAGACCTCGTGGGCGGCCAACGCCGCGACGGCAGCATCGGTGAACCCGTCCACCGTCTCAACATGGGTGGGCTGCGGCCCGTTCTGGAACAGCCAGCGCGGTGGATCGGCCAGCGAGGCATGTGCCGCGCTGACCGCGGCCGCGAACTCGATGTGGTCACGCTGGTTCGGGGCACCTGGACCCCACTCCGGTCCGCCGTAAATCGTCACCACCACATCGGGTTTGGCGGCAGTGATGGCCGACGTGATAGTTGCGCGCAGCTCGGTGGTGTCGCGGATGTCGCTGTCGGGGAAGTCCCAGAAGTCGACAGTGTCAACGCCGACGATCGCCGCCGAACGTCGCTGTTCGGCTTCTCGGATCGGGCCTGCCTGCTCAGCTGGCATACCCTCGATGCCGGCCTCACCGCGGCACGCCATCGCGTACTGGACCGTTTTGCCCGTCGCCGTCCACTTGGCCACCGCGGCGGCCATGCCGTATTCCGGGTCATCGGGATGTGGGACTAGCACCAGAGCCGAGAGCCAGCCGACGGGAAACGGCTGAGGAAACGACTCTGGTTCAGCCACCTGCACTCCTAAATTCGGGCCGCCACACCGTACGCCACGATGTCGGCGGTCTGCTCCACCCAGCCCTCCCCGGGGCTCTCGTCGGGGCGCAGCAGCAGCGCGAACAACGTGGCCCCCCCGATCACCTCGACCAGCCGGTCCGGGTCCACCTCGCAGCGCGCTTCGCCCCGGTCGACGGCCTCGGCCACCCACCTCCGCAGCACATCGAACACGCCCTCGAACCGCCCCAGCACCCGGGCGGTCAACTCCGCGTCGCCGGCCATGTCGGCAATCAGCCCGGGTAGCGCAGCCCGCACCACCGGGCTGGTGAAGACATCGCGAGTACCGGTGATCATCGCCCGGATATCGGTGGCCGCATCGCCAACCGACGATGGCACTGCGCCGGGGGGCACCGAAAACGCCGCCTCGTGCACCAACTCAGCTTTGCTGGGCCACCGCCGGTACAGGGCAGATTTCGTGGTCCCGGCGCGTTCGGCGACAGCGGCCAGGGTGAGATTCGAATAGCCAACCTGCACAACCAGTTCCGCAGCGGCCCGTAGGATGGCCGCGTCGATACGAGGGTCGCGGGGCCGCCCGAGATTCTTGTCAACGACGCGCGTGTGTGATTCCATAACGCTACCGATCGTATCGGAATTTCTGGGAGGGAGAAAGCCACGGAAGCCAACCAGGCCGACCAGGCCGACCAACCAAAGGTCGAAAAGGATGTCGGCCGGCTTCAGCGTTCCAGCCGCGACGTCACCACCCTGCCCACGATCATGGCGCGCTGGCTGTCTACGGTGTTGTCGGACAGGCTGGCTCCCGAGGTCACCGTGGAAAGCGGCGTCGACGCCAACGGCATGTCATCGGAGACAATCATGCTCTCGGGCCGCTGGGTGGCCAACGGTATCCCGGTGCATCAGCGCTGGGCGATGCGGGTGGCGCCCACCACCGACGACGTACCGGTTTTCCCCACCTACCGCCTCGATCACCAATTCAACGTGATGCGCAGGGTGGGTGAGCTGACCGACGTCCCGGTGCCACGAGTGCGCTGGATCGAACCCACCGGCGACGTGTTGGGCACACCGTTCTTTCTGATGGACCGCGTCGAAGGCGTCGTGCCGCCCGACGTCATGCCCTACACCTTCGGCGGCAACTGGTTCGCCGACGCGTCGGCGTCCCAGCAGCGCGAGCTGCAAGACGCCACCATCGCGATACTCGCCGAACTGCACTCTATTTCCGGTGCAGAGAACACGTTTGCGTTTCTGGAGGAGGGCCGCTCAGGTGACACCGCGCTGCGCCGGCACTTCGGGTGGGTGCGGTCCTGGTACGACTTCGCGGTGGACGACATCGGCCGGTCACCGCTGCTGGAACGTTCTCTTGAGTGGCTGCACGCCCACTGGCCCACCGATACGGCAGCCGGGCGGCCGGTGCTGTGCTGGGGCGACGCCAGGATCGGCAATATGCTCTACCGCGCGTTCAGGCCGGTAGCGGTGCTGGACTGGGAGATGACGACGCTAGGACCACGTGAGCTCGATGTGGCGTGGCTAATCTTTGCGCACCAGGTGTTTCAAGAACTTGCCGGCTTGGCGACGTTGCCCGGTCTGCCCGGCGTGCTGACCGAAGCCGACGTCCGCGCCACCTACCAGCAGCTCAGCGGGGTGGAACTTGGTGACCTGCACTGGTTCTACGTCTACTCGGCGGTGATGTGGGCGGTGGTGTTCATGCGCACCGGGGCGCGACGAATCCACTTCGGCGAGGTAGACAAGCCAGAGAACCCGACGATCTGTCCGGAGTCGCTGTTCTACCACGCCGGCTTGCTCAAACGTCTGATTGGAGAACAGGACTGATGCTCGGACCGCTCGACGAATACCCGGTCCACCAGCTACCGCAGCCGATCGCTTGGCCTGGGCCGTCGGACCGCAACTTCTACGACCGTTCCTACCTCAACGCCCATGACCGCACCGGCGACATCTTTGTGATCACTGGCCTTGGCTATTACCCCAACCTTGGCGTCAAGGATGCGTTCGTGTTGATACGCCGTCGCAGCGGTGATTCCGGTGACGTCGAGCGCGGTGACACCCAGACCGCGGTGCACTTCTCGGACGCCATCGACTCCGATCGGCTGCACCCGCACGTCGGGGCGTACCGCGTCGAGGTGACCGAACCGCTGCGCCGGCTGCGGGTGGTGTGTGAGGAAACCGAGGGTATCGCGGTCGATCTGCGCTGGGAGGGTCTGTTCGACGTGATTCAGGAACAGCCGCACGTGCTGCGGTCAGGCAACCGGGTGACGTTAGATGCCCAGCGTTTTGCCCAGCTGGGCAGTTGGAGCGGGCTGATCAGCATCGACGGCGAGGACATCACCGTCGACCCGTTGACCTGGATCGGCAGCCGGGACCGGTCCTGGGGCATCCGCCCGGTCGGCGAACCGGAGCCGGCCGGCCGGCCCGCCGACCCGCCGTTCGAGGGCATGTGGTGGCTGTATCTGCCGATGGCGTTCGACGATTTCGCCGTCGTGCTGATCATCCAGGAACAACCCGACGGTTTCCGCTCCCTCAACGACTGCACCCGGGTGTGGCGCGACGGCCGGGCCGAGCAGCTGGGCTGGCCGCACGTGGCCACCCGCTACCGATCCGGCACCCGCATCCCCACTTCAGCAACGATCCACGCCACCCGGCCCGACGGGATCCCGGTGCACTTCGAGGTGGAGTCCAAGCTGGCGGTGCCGATCCACGTCGGTGGCGGATACGGTGGTGACCCCGATTGGCTGCACGGCATGTGGAAAGGTGAGAAGTTCACCGAAAGGCTGACCTACGACATGACCGAGCCAGCGATCATCGCGCGCAGCGGATTCGGCGTCATCGACCACGTGGGCCGAGCCCTATGCCGCGACGGCGATGGCGATCCAGTGGAAGGCTGGGGTCTCTACGAGCACGGGGCGCTGGGGCGTCATGACCCGTCCGGGTTCGCCGACTGGTCATCGGTGGCGCCGTAGGCCAGTCCCTACCGGTGCCAGCGAGCCTGGTGCTCGGCGTGGGTCCGCAGGTAGGCGCCCGGGGCGAAAAACTCGTCGTAGAAGTCGGTGTCGAGATGCTGGCCTGCAGATACATCAGCACGTACACCGTGGGTACAGTACCCGGCAACTTGCCGAAGGCGTCGTAGATGTAGGACACCTCCACCGTGACCACGTCCTGGATGTCCTCGGGCGGCAGCGCGGAGGCACGCACCCTCGAAGTATCCGTCCAGGTACCCGGCGTATCCGGGTGAAACGGCCCACCCGGACCGTATTTTCCTGCGACAAGCTTCTCCACCCCGGCGGCCACCGACGGCACATGCGGCGGGCTGAACGTCTCGAAATACCCGGGCATCCCGGTAGCGTTCGCAAATGGCCAGCGCTTGTCATGGTCGGCGACAAACCCCAACCCCGGCACCCTCGGATCACCGGACCCGCCAAGCACCGTCAATCGATCGAGTCCGTCGAAAATCCACCCGCCCAGACCCATCGCCTGCAGTATCAGCATCCCGTTGTTGACGGCGACGGACAGTTCGGCGCTGGCGTCTGCACATAGGAGTCGCCCGGTGATTGCGGCGAGCAGCGAAAACTGCGTCGCCTCGACCAGTGCCGCCCGCTCGTGATCGGAGACGACGAGGCTCATGTGGCCGCAGCGGGCGGGCTGGGCAGTGTGTTCATGAGTGCGGTCAGTTTATCCTCAAGATCATGGCCGCACCACAGTGGAACGTCGACGTCGTGGTGGTGGGTGCCGGTTTCGCCGGGCTCACCGCCGCCCGCGAGCTGGTGCGCACCGGACACGACGTGGTGGTGTTGGAGGGCCGTGACCGCGTCGGCGGGCGTTCGTACACCGGCGAGATCGCCGGAGTGCCAGTCGATCTCGGTGGCTCCTTCGTCGGCCCCACCCAGGATGCGGTGCTGACCCTGGCCGCCGGCCTGGGAATCGCCACCGTCCCGACGTACGCCGACGGCGCCAACCTGATCCGCTGGCGGGGGCGGGTGCGCCGCTATTCTGGCACCATTCCCCGCCTGTCGCTGCTGGAGCTGCTCGACATCGGTCGGGTGCGCTGGCAATTCAACCGTCTCTCCCGCCGCGTACCGCTACCCGCGCCGTGGGAAGCGCGGCGCGCACACCAGCTGGACCACCAGTCGTTGGGCGGCTGGCTGCGGTCGATACACGCTACGCGCAGCTCACGTGACCTGCTGGCCATTGCGGCGCGGGTGGTCTGGGGCTGCGACCTCGATGACATCTCGATGCTGCACGCCGCCCGCTACGTGGCCGCGGCCGGTGGGCTGGACCGGTTGCTCGACACCGAAAACGGTGCCCAGCAGGAGCGGTTCGCCGCTGGCACACAGCAGATTGCGCAAGCGATGGCGGCCGAGCTCGGTGACCGAGTGGTGACCGACGCCCCGGTGCGCCGCATCGAGCGACACGACGCCGGGGTGAGCATTGACTGCGATCAGGGCCGAGCCGACGCCGCGTCGGTCATCGTCGCGATCCCGCCGGCACACCGGGCCGGGATCGAGTTCACTCCCGCACTGCCGTCCGGGTCTCAGCGGCTCGCTCAGTGCTGGCCGCTGGGTCGGTTGAGCAAGGCCTATGCCGCCTACCCCACCCCCTTCTGGCGGACCGATGGTTGTTCGGGGGAAGCGCTGTCCGACAGCGGCCCGGTGGTCATCACATTCGACGTCAGCCCCCATTCGGAAGGGCCGGGCATCCTGCTGGGGTTCGTCGACCCCCGCAGCTTCGACGCGCTGCCTGTCGAGCAGCGGCGCCGGCTCGCGCTGGAGGGCTTCGCCACGCTGTTCGGCGACGACGCGCTGCGCCCGATCGATTATCTCGATTATTGCTGGGGCAGTGAAGGATTCGCCCCTGGCGGGCCGACCGCCGCGGTGCCGCCCGGATCCTGGACCACCTATGGGCGGTGGTTGCACGAACCGGTCGGAGGAATTCACTGGGCCGGCACTGAAACCGCCGACGAGTGGACGGGCTTTCTGGACGGTGCGGTCCGTTCCGGCCGACGGGCAGCCGCTGAGGTGGCCGCCGGGCTACGAGCCGACGCGCCGGCTGCCGGCAGAACCGGTCACCGAAGTGACGAGTGTCCGTAACGCCTGGTTGACCTCGGTGGGGCGCTCCAACATCGAACAGTGCCCGCCGGACAACTCGATCAGCCCGACCAGATTGGGTGCGCTGCCCGCGATTCTGCGGGATTGGCTGATCGGCGTAAGCCGGTCGCCTTCACTGCCGATGACCAGGGTCGGCACCGTCAGGCCGGCCAGGTCTATGTGCTGTGCCCCCAACGCTGCGGCAAGCATCTTGCCGCAGCCGCCCCGGCCGGCCGCCGGCGTGGCTGCGAACAGTTCGTGGATGAACGCGCCAGTGCGCGGATCGGCGTCGTCGCCGACCGCCATCATCGTCACCAGGTCGCGCGTCGGCCGGTGCGCCATACTCGGCAGTGGAACCGAACCGAACGACGCGATCAGGCCGCGAACCGCCAACACCCGCGCCGACGCGAACCGCCGCGGCACCCGCAGCAGATTCAGGTGCCGCAGTAGGTCACCGGTGGTGGTGTTGATCAGCGCGACGGCATCGGCCCGCTGCGTGACCTTGTGCCGGTATCGATCCGACCATGCGGCGATGGCCATGCCCCCCATCGAATGTCCGGCGAGAACCGCGCGTTCCCCCGGCGCGAGGGTGGCCTCCAGCGCCGCGGCGTGGTCGGAAGCCAGGTGGGTCCGGCTGTAGCCGCCGCGGCTCGGCATGCCGCTTCGCCCGTGGCCGCGGTGGTCGAACGCGATCACCCGATAGTCGCGGGCCAGATCGGCAACCTGGTAGCTCCAGACCCGGATCGCACAGACGATGCCGTGCGACAGCACGATCGGGTAGCCGCCCGGAGGCCCGAACACCCGGGTGTGCAACCGGATGCCGTCGCCGGAACGAACGTGCACTGTGCGTCCAGGCGGCAACGCCACGGGAAACCCGCCGGCCGCGCCGCGGCGACCGAGCCCCAGTAGACTCACCGCCGCTCCATCGGATACGGCGACGTTCCCACGCGGTGAGTCTAACTCCCGGTGGTCTAGGTTCTTGAGTATCTCTTGAGTCCGAACCTGAGAAAGAGTCAGCCATGCGTGCAGTACAGATATCCCGGCTCGACGGACCGGAGGCGGTGCAGGTGGTCGAGCTTGACGAGCCGGCCGGCGATGGTGCCGTTGTCATCGATGTGCATGCCGCCGGCGTGGCGTTTCCCGACGTGCTGCAGTCGCGTGGCCTCTACCAACACAAGGCGGAACTACCGTTCGTGCCCGGTGGTGAAGCCGCCGGCGTAGTGCGCAGCGCGCCCGCAGGCGCGGCCGTCACCGCCGGTGACCGGGTCGCGGCGCTGACCATGCTGACCGGTGGCATGGCCCAGGTCATCGCCCTGCCCGCAGCGCAGGTGTTCAAACTGCCGGACACGGTGTCATTCGAGGCTGGCGCCGGGATGCTGTTCAACGACCTCACAGTGCATTTCGCGCTGACCGAACGGGGCAGGTTGTCGCCGGGTGAGACGGTGCTGGTGCACGGTGCGGCCGGCGGCATTGGTACCTCGACGCTGCGGCTGGCGCCCGCGTTCGGCGCGTCCCGGGTCATCGCGGTGGTCAGCACTGCGGAGAAGGCCGACACCGCTCGGGCAGCGGGTGCCACCGACACGGTGTCAGCGGACGGATTCAAAGACGCGGTGCGCGAACTGACCGGCGGCCGGGGGGTCGACATCGTCGTCGACCCGGTCGGCGGTGACCGGTTCACCGACTCGCTGCGGTCGCTGGCACCCGGCGGCCGGTTACTGGTGGTGGGCTTCACCGGTGGTGAGATCCCGACGGTGAAGGTGAACCGCTTGCTGCTGAACAACATCGACGTGGTCGGGGCCGGCTGGGGCGCGTGGTTGGCGTCGCATCCGGATTACCTCGCTTGGCAGTGGACGCAGCTGGAGCCGCTGCTGGCTTCGGGGGCGGTGCTGCCGCCGCGGCCGCACGTCTTTCCGCTGGAGCAGGCCGGCGAGGCGATCGCGGCATTGGAGAACCGCACCGCCAGGGGCAAGGTGGTGCTGCGGATGCGGGGTTATTAGCAGTGGTTCGTCGCGCGTCAAATTGGGTACTAGGACCGTGTCGGGATCGGATGACAAACATCTGGGGGTAGCGGTGAATATCAGGTTGGTGCGCCGGCCGGTGATCGGCATGAGCGGGTGTCGTGCCACACACGTCGTCGGTGCGGTGCTGTTGACGATTTCGGCGGCCTTGCTGGGCTCACCGGCCCCGCGTGCATCCGCTCTGCCGTGTCCCGACGTCGAGGTGTTGTTCGCGCGCGGTACCGGCGAGCCACCCGGTGTCGGCGGGGTCGGGCAGGCATTCGTCGACGCGCTGCGCTCGGATGCCGGTGGCCGGTCGGTCGAGGTCTACCCGGTGAACTACGCCGCCAGCAGTGATTTCGGCGCGGGCATCGATTTCGCCAGGACCGTCGTCGAAGGGATCAAAGACGAGGCCACCCACGTCGAGTCGACGGCGGCGAACTGCCCGAACACCAGAATGGTGCTCGGCGGCTTCTCTCAGGGCGCAGCCGTGA
>NZ_JBYCKY010000738.1:0-15398 GCF_057473605.1 Mycobacterium sp. TH-M82
TGCGCTGGTCCACCCGGCCGGAGTCGGTGATCACCACGAGCAGCAGCCGAGCCGGGGTCAGCGCGACCACTTCCAGGTGGCGCACCGTCGACGTGGATAGCGTCGGGTACTGCACCACGGCGACCTGGCGGGTCAGCTGGGCCAGGGTGCGCACCGCGCGGCGCAGCACGTCGTCGAGGTCGACGCCGGACTCCAGGAACGACAGGATCGCCCGCCGCTCCGCCGACGACAGCGGTTTGACCTCTTCGATCCGGTCGACGAACTCGCGGTAGCCTTTCTCGGTGGGAACCCGCCCCGAGCTGGTGTGCGGCTGGGTGATGTAGCCCTCGGCCTCCAGCACCGCCATGTCGTTGCGGACGGTGGCCGACGAGACGCCGAGGCTGTGCCGCTCCACCAGGGTCTTGGAGCCGACCGGCTCCTTGCTGGCGACGAAGTCCGCGACGATGGCGCGCAGCACCTCGAAGCGACGGTCGTCGGCCATTCCCACGCGGCCATTTTACGGCGACTAGTGTTGTCGACCGGGATTACATCAAGCACGCACGGGTCGTCGACATGGATGTGCTGGCCGGCCGGCGGGGAAGCGGGATACAACGGGATCGGGATACAACGAGATGATACAACGGGATATAGTGAGATAATGCTGTTATTCGAGAGGGCGCCAGGGCTGGAGAACAGGAAGGCAACGCATGTCCGATTTCCCTTATACAGACCGGTTCACGGTCAACCGCGTGCTGCCCGAGAAGGGACGGTCGCGTGACGACGTGCTCGCCGAGCTGCGCACGATGGCCGCCGAGGAGGACCGCATCTGGGAGACCGGCCGGGTCTCCGGCACGATGTACTGCGGCGACCACGAGCACTACCGTTTCCTCGACGAGGTATTCGGCCTGTTCGCCCACGTGAATATCCTGCAGCGCGACATCTGCCCGTCGGCAACCAAATTCGAGGGCGAGGTGATCGCGATGGCGCTCGACCTGATGCACGCCGAGGCCGTCACCGACTCCGAACCGGTCGGCATGGTCACCAGCGGCGGCACCGGCAGCATCATTCACGCGTTGCTGGCCTACCGCGACCACGCCGCCAAACATCCTAAAGGTAAAGGCATCACGAAGCCGAACACCAAGCCGAACTTCATCAAACCCGAAACCGGCCACGCCGCCTTCGACAAGGGCTGTCACCTGTTCGGAATCGAGCTGCGCAAGGCGCCGATCAACCCGGACAGCACGCTCGTCGACGTCGACTGGGTAGCCGACAACATCGACGAGAACACCATCGCCATCATGGGTTCGGCCTGCAATTACGGCTACGGCACCGTCGACCCGATCACCGAGCTGGGGCAGCTCGCCCTCGACCGCGGCGTGGGCCTGCACGTCGACGCTTGCCTCGGCGGGTTCGTGTTGCCGTTCGGTGAGGAACTCGGCTATGACATACCGGTTTTCGACTTCCGTGTCCCGGGCGTCACCAGCATCTCCGCCGACACCCACAAGTACGGCTATGCGTTAAAAGGCTCCTCCACCCTGCTCTTCGCCGACAAGGCCTACCGCAACGCGCAGTACTTCTACCTGCCGGACTGGACGGGCGGGACGTACATGTCACCGGGCATCGAGGGATCCCGCTCGGGTGGCCTGATCGCTTCCGCCTGGGCGTCGATGGTGCAGCTTGGCCGACAGGGATACCGCAACTACGCCAAGGCGATCTTCGAAACCGCCTTCGCCATGCAGGATGTGGTGCGCTCGCATCCCGAGCTGAAGGTCATCGGCAACCCGACGTTCTGCTTCAGCTTCCGCTCCGACGAATTCGACATCTACCACGTAGCCGACGCCATGAAGGGCAAGGGCTGGCGGTTCAACGGCCAGCAATACCCGAACGCGATTCACATGGCGGTCACCCGCCCGCAGACCCAGCCCGGTGTGGTGGCGGCCTTCGCGGCCGACCTCGACGATGCCGTCGAATACGCCCGGAAGAAAGACGCCGCCGGCGAGCCGACGGCCAGCGGCGCGGTGTACGGCGGCATCCCGGGCGGCCTGACCGCCGAGACGGCCCAATTCATCGAGGGGTTCATGGAGCAGATGCTCGACACCCAGCAGTCGGTGCCGCCCGCTTCATGAGCGGACCCCCTGCACGGACGGCACCGACCGGCCGGACAGAACGGATCGTGCTCGCCGTCGACCAGGGCACCGGCGGACCCAAGGTCGGGCTGGTGTCGCTGGACGGGCAGGTGATCTGGTCCGGCCACGTCGCCGTGGCAACCGATTACGGCGGTGACGGTGCCGCCACGCAGGACGCCGAGCGGTGGTGGACGATCATCCGCGACGCCGCCCGACGGGGCCTTTCGGAGAGCGGCGTCACCGGCGAACAGGTGGTGGGCGTCTCCGTCACCGGGCAGTGGGCCAGCACGGTGCCGGTCGACGCCGCCGGTGCGCCGGTGGGGCCGTGCCTGATGTGGATGGACAGCCGCGGTGGTCGCTACAGCCGCAAGGCGTTCGCCGGACCCGTACAAGGCTACCGGGCGCGAGTGGTGGCCACCTGGCTCCGCCGCAACGGTGGCGTGCCCTCGCCCAACGGTGACGACCCGGTCGGTCACCGACTGTACTTCCAGCACGCCGCCCCGGAGGTCGCCGAGGCGGCCCGCTGGTTTCTGGAGCCGGTCGACTATCTGACCATGCGCTTCACCGGCCGGGCCGCCGCATCGCGCGCTTCGATGATGGGTTCTTGGCTGACCGACAATCGCGATCTGGCGGTGCTCGACTACGACGACACGCTGGTGCGGTTATCCGGGGTTGACCGCGCGAAGCTGCCGCCGCTGGTGCCGACGGGGTCGATCATCGCCAGGGTGATGCCCGCGGTGGCCGCCGAGCTCGGTATCTCGCCGGACGCGCAAGTGGTCACCGGCATACCCGATCTGCACAGCGCCACGGTGGGCTCCGGCGCGGTGCGCGAACGTGAACTGCACATGCCGATCAGCACCACGTCATGGATCAGCTGCCCGCTTCCGATGAAGAGAACCGACGTGTTCCACCAGATGGCCACGATGCCGGGTCTGGACTCGTCGAGCTACCTGCTGGTCAACAACCAGGACACGGCGGGCCGTAACCTGCAGTGGCTGCGCGACACCCTCTTCGCCGACCTCGACTACGACGACCTCACCGCGCTGGCGGCCACCGCGCCGGCGGGGTCGAACGGGGTGATCTTCACCCCGTGGCTCAAAGGCGAGCGCTCCCCCATCGACGACCGCAATGCCCGCGGCGGCTTCCACAACATATCGCTGGCCACCACCAGCGCCGATCTGGTGCGCGCGGTGCTGGAAGGGGTCGCCTACAACAGCCGCTGGCTGCTCGGCTACGTCGACCGGCTGGCGGGAAGCAGCAACCCGATCCGCATCATCGGCGGAGGCGCGCGGTCGGATCTGTGGTGTCAGATCATGGCCGACGTGTGCGGCCGCACCCTGGAGCGGGTGGCCGACCCACTCGTCGCGCAGCTGCGCGGCGCGGCGCTCTTCGCCGGGCTCGGCATGGGTGAACTCGACCGCGACGAGCTGCGCGACCTGATCCCCGTTGACCGGGTCTTCGCACCGGCCGTCGAGCATCGGGGCGTCTATGACCGCCTTTTCGCGGAGTTCCCCAGGCTGTACAAGGCCCAGCAGGCGATCTTCGGCCGGCTGAACTCCTAACGAAGCTAGCCTTTTCCAGCGCAAGCGTGCGTGTCCTGGGTCCGGGCACGGACTCGCCTGCGCCGACCCACCCGACGAGCGCCCAGCGTGAAACTGTTGCGATTTTTCGCCGGTTTTATCGCAACCGCTTCACGCTCGGCGAAGCATCCGACCCCGCCGTTGACTGACGTCAGCGTTGGCTGTTGACTGACCCGGGTGATGTTCGGGAACGCGCCGAAATGCAGCTACGGCGCGTCGGCGGTGGTGACCGGCGCCGGCAGCGGCATCGGAGCGGCCATCGCGATCGAACTCGCCAACCGCGGCGGCGCCGTGGTGTGCAGTGACATCGACGACGTCGCCGCCCAGCGGACGGTCGACGCGATCAGCCACCGGGGCGGGCAAGCCACCGCGGCGCACTGCGATGTGTCCCGACTCGACGACGTCCGCAAGCTGGCCGCGACCGCGCAGTCCTGGTTCGGCGACCCGCCCACCCTGGTCGTCAACAACGCCGGTGTTGCCGTCGGCGGCACCCCGATCGGCGAGATGTCGCTGGAGGACTGGAACTGGACGCTGGGGATCAACCTGTGGGGTCCGGTTCACGGGTGTCATGTGTTCACCCCGATCCTGCGCGGAGCCGGGGCGAGCATCCCGCCGCGGGGCATCATCAACGTCGCGTCGGCGGCGTTTTACGGCGCACCACCCGGCATGGCGCCCTACAACGTCAGCAAGGCCGGGGTGGTGTCGCTGTCGGAAACCCTGGCCGCCGAGCTGTCCGGCACCGGGATCGGAGTCACCGTGTTGTGCCCGACCCTGGTCAAAACCCACATCGTCGAATCCGCGCACGTCACCGAGGAAACGGCCGACTTCGCCACCATGGCGATGCGGTGGATCGGGCTGCCGGCGGCCAAGGTCGCCCGCGCCTGTCTGGACACCCATGACCGCGGCGGTCTGTACTGCCTGCCCCAGCTTGACGCCAAAATCGGTTGGGGCATCAAACGTTTCGCTCCGGTGTCGTTCACCCGGGCGATGGGCCTGGTCAGCCGCGCCGGTATCCGCTGAACGACGAAGGGTGGCGTCGGCCAGCACCTACTCGCCTATCGATGTCGCCGGTCGAACATCAGCTGCACGGCACCAGGTAGGGCGCCAGGGTGGCCAACTTCTCGCAGGTCTCCTCGAACTCCCGCTCGGGGCTGGATGCGCCGATGATGCCCGCCCCGGCCCGCAGCCAGGTCCGCCCGCTACGTTCGTAGACCGCCCGCAACGTCAGCGTGGCATCCAGCCCGCCGTCGGCAGAAAACGCCACCACCGCACCCGAATACAGCCCGCGCGGACACTCGTCGAGGCGCAGGATGGCATCGAAGGCCGCGGGTTTCGGAATCCCTGATGCGGTAACCGCCGGGAACAGCGCCTCCAGCGCGTCCATCCGGTTGCACGACCGGTCCAGGCGTCCGCACACGGTCGAACCCAGATGTTGCACGCTGCCCCGTTCACGCACGGCCATGAAATCGGTGACGGCTGCACTGCCGGGTTCGGCGACCGCGGCCACCTCGGCCATCGAGGTGCGCACGGAGATGGCATGCTCGACGATCTCCTTGGCGTCGGATTCCAGGTTCTCCCGGGCCCGCCGGTCCGTTGCGGCGTCGCCGACCAGTGCCCGGGTGCCGGCCAGCGGCTCGGTGAACACCACACCGTCGGAGGTCACCGCGGCCACCAGCTCGGGACTGTAGCCAAGTGCCCGGATTCCACCGAGCCGCAACAGGAATGAGCGCACCGGGGTGTTGTTCTTTCGACCCAGCCGATAGGTCGAGGGGAAGTCCAGGGCGAACGGCACGTCGACGCAGCGCGACAGGATCACCTTGCGGTAGCGGCCGGCGGTGATCTCCTCCACCGCGGCCCACACCCGGCGCCGATAGTCGGTGGGGTCGGCGCCCGCCCCGAAGCCCACGTCGACCGCACGCGGTGCGGGCGGGCTCGGCACACCTTCGGCGAGCAACCGATCCAGTGCGACGCGGTGGGAAGCTTCGGCGTCGAATAACCGGATCTCCTCCGCGGTGACCACGATGCTCGTGCGCGGCCAGAACAGCCGGGCGAGAGTGGTCCCCGGCGTCAGCCGGCGGTGCAGACCCAAGCGATATGCACCGAATTCGAAGGCGACCCAGCCGAAAACCTGATCGGTCCCTCGCAGCAGCCGGTCCACCGCCTCGCCCAGAACCAGCGCGGGCCGTCCCTGCCAGGGCCGACACCGGGTCACACCGTCGTAGCCGATGCGGAGTACATCGCTGTCCAACTCGACCGCGGCTCGCACACCGATCGCCAGGGTCCAGGTCCCGCAACGCTCGTAGAGCAGGTACTCGTCGCCGTCGCGTTCCGGCAGCGCGGCGGCCAGCGCGGCCGCGAGGTCGGCGGGCTCGACACCGGCGGGCAGCGGAATCGACAGGGCATTCTCGGAGACTGCTTCGCCGACCCCAGGCACAGTTAGCAAGTGTAGCCTAACCTACCAATGAGGGAACACCGCCCCCGTTGGCTCGGGCGCTGACGGGCGGGGCGGTGGCCGTGGCTCGGGCAGAAGGAGTACACGTTGGCAGTGCCCGCAGTCGGCTACCCGGACCAAACCCGGTACGCGTTCGCGCCCGGTGTCGCCTGCGTGACGACACCCGCGGGCGCGTTGCTGTTGAATCCGCCCCGCAGCGAGAAGCTGACCCGGCTGACGCAGGGTCAACTTCAGGCGTGCCAAACCCTGAACCTCGGTCCGGCAACCGTTTCAGCGCTGTCGGCGCCGGCCGACGCCGCCGAAACCCGCCGGCTGCTCGAGCAGCTGGCCGCGGGCGGCTGGCTGGCGATCACGGTCTGCGACAGCGGCACGCAATGGTATTCCATCCAGCCGTTCGGCCAACCCGTGCCACCATCGGAGCCACCGGCGGCCACAACGGCTGTGCTGTCGAAATTCGCTGTGCTGCATCGTGATGCAGCCGGGCTTCTGCTCGAACACCCGCTGGCGTGGTGCGATCTGCGGATCCACGACCGGCGCCTGCTGCCGCTGCTCGACAAGCCGGTCGCAACCGACTCCGGTGTCCCGACAGCCGTTACCGCACGGTTCGTCGCGGACCTGCGCCGGTGCGGTTTTGTGATCTGCACCGGGCAGGAAGACCGCGAATTCGATTCGCTCAGCTGGAGTGCCCCGGAACTGTGGTTCCACCGCCGCAGCACGCTCGGCGAACGCACGATCACCTGGGAGCATTTCGGCCCGACCAAGTGGGCCAGGGACCGATTCGCACAGCCTCCAGCGCGCCGGGCGACCTATCCGGGCGAACCGGTCGCGCTGCCGGTTCCCGACCTGGCGGCCAGACGGATTCAGGACCCGACATTGACGGCCGTCCTGGAAGACCGGGTCTCGACGAGAACGTTCGACGAAACTCACCCGGTCACCGTCGACCAGCTGGCCGAGTTGCTGTATCGAAGCGCACGGACGCGGCAGACGCACTCCGTCTGCCCGGGCGAGGAACTGCTGTCACGCCCCTACCCTTCCGGCGGCGGCATCTATGAACTCGAGCTATATCCGGTGGTGCGAAACGTCGCGGGACTGAAACCGGGCATGTATCACTACGACTCTTTCGACCACGCCCTGCGCCCGGTGGCCGGCGCGGATTCACCGGCGGTGGGGCAGCTGATGGCGCCGGCGTCGGCAACACTGGCCGGAGGGCTCGAGCCTCAGCTGCTCCTCGTCATGGCGGCGCGATGCCCCCGGATGATGTGGACCTACGAGCAGATCGGTTACGCGACCGTCCTCAAGGATGTCGGCGCCCTGATGCAGACGATCTATCTGGCCGGAACCGCGATGGGCCTCGGCGTGTGCGCCCTGGGATTCGGCGACACCGCCGCGTTCGTCGCGGCCACCGGAGTCGACGAGCGTCAGGAGTGCAGCGTCGGCGCCATCGTCGTCGGCTCTGCGGCCCCAGCCTGATCACCCCTGCGCGAGCACCTCCTCATCGGTCATCGCCGCAACCTCCAGGTAGATACGCGCGACTGCGGCCAGCCGGTCCGGCGTGCCACGCTGCGCATCGCGCTGCTGCAACCGCTCGGCGAGGCCGGCCACGGTTCGGGTGGCGAACACATCCTCGACCACACCATGCTCGGTCTCCAGCCAGTCGCGCACCAGCGCGATCACCTTGGTCGCGAGCACCGAATCACCGCCCATTGCCAAGAAGTCACGATGCACGCCAACCGAATCCTGGCCGGGCATGCCCAGCACCTCGGCGACAATCACGGCGAGCGCAGCCTCCACCTCGTTGCGCGGGGCGCTGCGCTCGGTGTCTGCGGCGTGGTGGGCCTGCGCCTCCAACAGGGCGGCGACGGTGCGCCGGTCCAGCTTTGCGTTCGGGGTCAACGGAATCCGGTCCAAAAATACGATCCGCGTGGGAACCATATAGCTCGGCAGCCGATCCGCAGCCGCAGCGATGACGGCGTCTCCGCTGCCGAGTTCGTCCGGATGGCCACTGATTGCGGCCACCAGCGTGGGCGCGCCGGAACCCGTCACAGCAGCGACCGCCTGACGCACCCCGGGTAGTGCACGCAGCGCGTTCTCGACCTCGCCCAGTTCGACCCGGTATCCGCGAATCTGCACCTGGTTGTCGGCCCGGCCCAGGAACTCGATGCTGCCGTCCGGGACATAGCGGGCCATATCGCCGGTGATGTACCAGCGCATCCCGTCATGCTCGACGAACCGCTGCGCTGTCCGCGCCGGATCGTTGCGATAACCCGCCGCGACACCCGGACCGCCGACCCACAGCTCTCCGGGAACCCAGTCCGGGCAGTCGCGGCCTGACGGTGCGACGATCCGGCACCGCATGTTGCGCAACGGAACGCCGAACGGCACCGTCGCCCAGTGCGGCGGTGGTTCGCCGTCCACCTCGCAGATGGTGGCGTGAATCGCCGTCTCGGTGGCACCGCCCAGGCCGGCGAATCGGCAGCCGGGGGCCTGCTCGGCAAGCCTGCGGGCCAGCTCGGCGCCGACCCAGTCGCCGCCCAGGATGACGGCCCGTAGCGAGGCAGGAAGCTGGCCGGCGCCGGCGTCGAGAATCATCTCGAGAATGCTGGGCACACAGTTGAGGATCGATACCCGGTGGCGGCCGAGTAGCTCCACCCAGGTGCCGGGCGCGGCCCGTTGTTGCGGCTCGACCGCAACCAACGATCCGCCCGCGGACAACATGCCGAAGATGTCGTAGACCGACAGATCGAATTCGAGCGCCGACAACGCAAGCGCTCGATCCGAGCTGCCGACGTCAAACCATTCGTTGACGGCATCGACCGTGTTCATCGCCGCACGGTGCGACACCTCCACCCCCTTCGGCAGCCCGGTTGAGCCGGAGGTGAAGATCACGTAGGCGATGTCGCTGGTGTCGCCGAGGACCGGCGCCGGCAGCGGCGCGGGATGCCGGCGCGCCGCATCGATGGACAGGCGCGGGATCTGCCCGCTGGTGCCCGGATCCTCTTGCACGAGCACGGCAGCCACGTCGGCGGTCTGCAGCATCGTGGCGCGTCGCGCATCCGGTTCGCCGACTCCGATCGGCACATAGGCCGCACCGGCTGCCAGCACCCCGAGCACGGCCAGCACCTGGTCCGGTCCGCTGGGCAGCTGGACCGCCACCGCGTCGCCGCGGCCCACCCCGTGGTCGCGCAGCGCCCCGGCCACGGCAAGCGAGCGTTCGGCAAGCTCTCCGTAGCTGCACACCCCGGCGCGCTCACCCACCCCCCACACCATGGCCTGGGCATCCGGGTTGGCTGCGGCATTGTCGAAGAAGCCCTGATGCAGGCGGCGCCCGCTGACCGGGCCGTCGGTCGCGTTGACCGCGGCACGTGTGAGCGCCTGGCCGACCGGCAGCTGCACCGCCGCCTGCGCCTCCCAGCCGGAATCGCCCTCGGCCAGCCGCTCGACCGCGCTGGTGAACCTGGCGAACATCGCGTCGATCAGCCCGGGGGGAAACGCCGATTCGCGGACATCCCAATTCAACAGCAGCCCACCGCGCAATTCGGTGACTTGAGCGTCGAGCAACACCTGCGGGGCTTGCGAGATGATCCACACCGGCTCACCAAACGCGCCGATGACGTTGTCGGCGAACAGTTCACCGAGATCGAGGGCACTGGTGAACACCACCGGAGCCAGCGCCTGCTCGCCTCGGTGCCTGCCCAGGTCGCGCAGCACGTCGAGGCCGCAGTAGGCGGCGTGTGCCGCACTGTCGTACATCCGTCGCTGGATATCGCGGGCCCGGTCGGCCACCGAGGCGGTCTCGGTGACGTCCACCTCCAGCATCACCGACGACGTGAAGTCCCCCACCACCCGGTCGATGTCCGGATGCATCGATTCACGTTGGAAAAGCGGAACATTGAGCAAGAATCTGCTCTGCGCCGACCAGCCGCCGACGGTGTCGGCGAAGATCGCCGCCACAGCCATCGCCGGCGTGACCGCGTGCGAGTGGGCGCTGGTGATCAGCCGCTTTCTGGCCCGCGGTCCCAGCCGGTGCTGATAACGGACGCTGCGTTGCGCTGCGCGGTCGTTGGCGGCCACCACCGGAAGTTGTGGTCCGCCGGGCAGCTCGGGAAGCCGCCGCTGCCACCAGCGGCGGCCTCGTTCGCGTGCGGCATCGTCGTCGTGGCGCTCGATTCGGTATTGCCGGTAGCTGTAGCCGCACTGCGGCAACGTCGCTCCCCGGTACAGGTCGGCCAGGTCGGCGACCAGCACCCGGTAGCTCATGGCGTCGGCGGCCAGCATGTCGACGTCGAGATGCAGCCGGCTTCTCTCTTGGGAGTCCTCGTGGTAGCGGGTCAGCGTCACGTCGATGACTTGTCCGTCTTCGACGTGCAGGCACTGATGGGTTTTGGTGTCGCGCAACCGCGCCAGGGTTGGCTCGACCGCCTTGCGGGGCTGCCCGCGCAGGTCGACCACGGCGAACACCGGCCCCTTTGGGGCGGGCAGCCGTTGTTGGGTGCCGTCGGGCAGGAACCGGGTACGCAGCATCGCGTGGGCGGCGACGAGGTCAACCACCGCTCGTTCGAGCCGGCCCGGATCGACCGGGCCGCCGTCGAATTCGACGTAGAGATGTGCTGCCACGCCGCCGAGTTCTTGTTCAGCGGATCGGCCGATCCAGTAGGCATGCTGCATGGGGGCCAGCGGGAACGGCGCATCGTCACTGGTCGCGCAGCCGGTCGGGTCCGTCTGGATTACCTGTGCCGCCGCACCGGCCGGCTCCGCTGCGCTGAGTAGGCCGTGCCAGGCGCCGACGGTGGGTTCGGCAGCGAGTTGAGCGAACGTGATGTCGGCGCCCTGTTTACGCCAACCGCCGGCCAGCGCGATGATGCGGATCGAGTTGAGGCCCAGCTGGATCAGATCATCGTCGTCGGCGATGTCGCCGGCGGCACAACCGAGAGCAGCCGCCACCGTCTGCCTGAGCTCGTTGGTGGAGATCCACTCACCCATGGCGCGACCGGTCTGCTGCGTCAAGGCACGCCGCCAGCGCCGCGACCCCGCGTTGCCACAGCTCGACGAAGGCGGCGATGTCGGATGCGGTGAACAGTGCATCGCTCCAGCGAACGTTGGTCACCAGTTGGGTGCCACTTTCGGTGCTGCCCACCAGCGCACCGATGTGCAGGGCGAACCGCAGTGGCAGATCCGGCTCGGGGTCGCCCGGCAGCGCGTCCAGGTAGTCACCGGTCACCAGCGACCACGGTTGACCGGTGAAACCACCCAGATCCAACCGGCCCAGATAGCTGAACATGATCTGCGGGTCGACCCGCAGTCCCGGGTCGTCCCTGACGTAGCGCAGCAGGCCGTAATCCAGGCCCCCGTGCGGCATCGCGTTCAGCTCGGCCGTCACGCAGTCCAGCAGCAGCCGCGCCGCCGCCGGGTCGTTCTCCGCCTGTTCGACGTCGATCGCCGCGGCGCCCGCCGCGAGGCGCACCGGGAACACGGTGTTGAACCAGCCGACGGTGTTGGTGGTGTCGGTGTCCAGGACGTCGTCGGCGCGGCCGTGTCCCTCCAGGGCGACCAGGGTTCCCGCGGCCGGATCGGATGCCCGGGCCCGCCGCCAGCCGGCAACCGTCATCGCGGTTACCGCCAGCAGGAATTCGCGCATGCCGGCACCCTCATCGAGGCGGGCCAGTAGGCGCTCGGTGACCTCGACCGGGGTGATCGCCGGTGCGACGCGCAGGCTCGACCAGGTGTCGGTCTGCGGATCGGGATGCCGAATGCCCAGCGCCGGGTCGGGGCCGCGAAGCTGGGCCGCCCAGTAGTCGCGCTGCGTCGCCACCTGCGGTGTCGCGGCCCGCTGCCACAGCAGTTGCGACCATCGTCGGTACCCGGTGAACTCGGGAAGCAGTCGCGGTGGGGCATCCGATTTCACCGCACGCCACGCCTCGGCGACATCGCCGAGCATGATGTGCCAGGACACCACATCGACCACCAGGTGGTGCGCAGCGATCAGCAGCACGTGGCCGCGTTCGCCCCCGGTCAGCCAGATCGCCCGCAGCATCGCGCCCCGGTGCGGGTCGATCGCGTCGTTGGCGGTGCGTGCGCACCGCGCTATGGCCGAGGTGAAGTCCGCATCGGCCGACGCCGATGCCGGCGCCAGGGTCAGCACGTCGGCGGCGCGGACCACACCGGGTGGCCGGGTCACCAGGCGCGGCCCTTCGGGCGTGTCGACCAGGATGGAACGCAGGGTGTCGTGTCCGTCGATCAGCAGCTGCAGCACCGACTCGACCGACGCTTGGTCGGCGTCGTCGGGCAACCGGAGCAGAACGGTGTGGGTGAACCGGCGATAGCTGCCGTACTCGAACAGCCAGGACGCCACCGGAAGTGGCGGCACCGCGCCGTAAGCCGCGCAGACGTCGATGTCCGGTGAGCCGGCGGCGGACTCGACGGCGGCGGCGAGTCTGCGGATGGTCGGCGAGGTGGCCACCATCCGCGGGCTGACGGCCAGGCCGCGGCGGCGCGCCCGGTACGCCACCGAGATAGCCACGATGCTGTCCACGCCGAGCGCAAAGAAGTCGGCGTCGATATCCGGCGCTACGCCGTTGAACTGTTCTGCGAACACTTCGCTGAGCACCCGTTCGGTGTCGGTGCCCGCAGTGCCGGGGGCGGGCCCGGCGGCCGGCCGGAGTGCGTCTTCGGCCAGCCGGCCCAGCACCGCGGCGTCCAGTTTTCCGTTGACGTTCACCGGCAGGCGGGCCAGCGCGACGATCCGGGCCGGAACCATGTACGCGGGCAGCACTTCGGTCAGCTCGGCGCGCAACCCCTCCGGGTCACCGTCGGTATGCCAGACCACGAACCCCACCAGGGCCGCGCCGCCCGCGCGGCGCAGCACCGACACCGCTGCGTCGGCCACCGCTGAGTGTTCGCGCAGTGCGGCCTCGACCTCGGTGATCTCGACGCGGTAGCCGCGCAGTTTGACCTGGGTGTCGGCGCGGCCCAGGTAGCCGTACCCGCCGTGCACTAACCTGCGGACCAGATCTCCGGTGCGGTACATGCGCTGACCGGGGCGCAGCGGATCGGCGACGTAGCGGGTGGCGGTCAGGGCGGGGTTGCCGGCGTAACCGCGGGTGAGTTGCACCCCAGACAGGTACAACTCGCCCACCACTCCGGTGGGCACCACCCGCAACGCTGAATCAAGAACGTAGCCGACGGTTCCGGCATTGGCGGTACCGATCGTCGGCGTCGGGTACTCATCGACCGTGGCCACCACCGCCTCGACCGTGGTTTCGGTGGGCCCGTAGCAGTTGTAGACGGCGATTCGCGAGGTCGACCACAGCGCACCCAGCTGCTCCCACAGCGCGGCGTCGATCGCTTCCCCGCCCAGGGCCAGCACCGACAGCGGCTTGCGCAGCAGACCGGCGGCGCGCAGTTGCACGAACATCGACGGGGTGGTGTCGAGCATGTCGATGCGTTGCGCGGCGATCCCGGCCACCAGCAGGTCGGCGTCGCGCATCTCCGCCGCGTCGAACACGTGCAGCGCGTGGCCGTCGAGCAGGCCGGCCATCGGCTGCCACGACGCGTCGAAACTCAGAGTCCAGGCGTGCGCGATGCGCAGCGGCCGGCCCAGCCGTGCCGACGCCGGCCGGTACACCCGCTCACGATGGTCGGCGAAGTAGCCGAGCAGCGCGGCGTTGGTGCCGACAACCCCTTTGGGCTCACCCGTCGAGCCGGACGTGAACATGACGTACGCGGCCTGCTGCCGATGACGCAGCACCGGGGGTGCGACGGCGGGGCGGCGTGAGATGCGCTCGGCTGCCGCGTCGTCAATGACCAGCGCGGGCACGCCGAACCGGGTCATTCCGGGGCAGCCCGTCTCGGTCATGATCAACACCGGATCGGCTTGGCGCAGCATCGATGCGATGCGTGCCGCGGGCAGACTCGCATCGACGGGCAGGTAGGCGCCACCGGCGGCGAGGACGGCCAGGACCGCGACAATAGCTCGCGGGGATCTCGGCAATTCCAGTGCTACAACGGTTTCCGGCTTCACGCCGTGCTCGGCAAGCTCACCGGCGACTCGGCACGCCTGGGCGTACAGTTCGGCGTAGGTGTAGTGCTCGCCGGTGCCGGCGCAAAGCGCATCGGCATCCGGGGTGACATGAGCCTGCCGCTCGAACACCTCCCACACCGTGGCATCCGGGGCCGGTGTCGACCGCGTGGCCAAACCGGCGAGTTCACAGCGTTCGGATGCGGTGAGGATGTCCAGCGCGCCGGGTGTTTCGCCGGCCATGTCGGGCAGTTGGCGCAGCACACCCAGCATCCGCTCCCCGATCTGCTTCCCCGGCAGGTGCGGCAGCATCGCTGTAACAGCCTCCACCACCACCAACAGCGCCTCACCGCTGAGGTGGGAGACCACGGTCAGCGGATAGTGCGTCAGGCTTTCCATCCCCACCGGGGTGAAGCGGGTTCCGTCGGGATCGCTGACCGGGTGGATCGCGTCCTCGATGGGGGCGTTCTCGAACACGAACAGGGTGTCGAACAGCGGCCCGCGGCCGTGTTCGCGCTGCAGTTCCGCCAGGCTGAAATACCCGATGTCGCGCATCGCGGACAGCTCGCGCTGCAGGTGCCGGCACTGCTCGACCACCGGCAACGTCGTCAGCCGGTGCACGACCGGCACCGCGTTGATGAACAGGCCGACCATGCGCGCCACGCCGGCCAGGCTCTCCGGTCGGCCGGACACGATGGTGCCGAACACGACGTCGCGTCGGTCGGTGATGCCGCCGAGCACGACGGCCCAGGCGAACAGCACCACGGTGCTCAGCGTCAGACCGCTGCCGGCCGCCCAGGCCCGCAGCCGCGCCGTCTCGGCCGCCGACAGCAGCAGTTGCGCCTTCTCTACCGCGCCGTCACCGGCGACGACGCCACTGCTGCTGTCGGCCACCATCAGCGGCTCGGACACCTCGCGCAGATACTCCCGCCACCTGGCGAACGCCGCCGCTGTGTCCTGCTCGGCCAGCCAGCCGATGTAGTCGCGATAGGGCCGCGCCGCGGGCAGGCCGGCCGATGACCCGCCCGCCCGGTACACCGCGAGCATTTCGGTGAAGAACACCGCCAGCGCCCAGCCGTCCACCAGGATGTGGTGCGCGGTGACGATCATCCGCCGCCTGGTCTCCCCCGGCACGGTGAGCAGCACGACACGCAGCGCCGGGCCGCGGCTCAGGTCGAACGGCCGGCGCCGCTCCGATCGGCAGATAGCGTCGAATTCGGTGGGCGCCGCGATCCGTTCCGACCACG
>NZ_JBYCKY010000739.1:0-1503 GCF_057473605.1 Mycobacterium sp. TH-M82
TACCCACGACTAGCCGAGGCGATGCTGCACTCCGACTACCCCCTGCAGGCGCTGCTGTATGTGGCTGTGCTGCACCGTTTCCTGCGCTGGCGCCAGCCTGGCTACGACCCGGAGCGGCACCTGGGCGGGGTGCTGTATCTGTTGGTGCGCGGTATGTGCGGTGCGGATACCCCGGCGTTGGACGGCCACCCCGCCGGAGTGTTCAGCTGGCGCCCGCCGGCGGCGCTGGTGACCGCACTGTCGGATCTGCTGCACGAAGGACGGCCGGCGGCATGAGCACCACTGCCGCCATCGACGACCCGCTGGATTTCCGGGTGGCGACCCAAGCCACCGGCCTGCTGCGTACGTTCAACCAAGCCGGCGTGCTCGACGCCGCTGATGTGCATGTGGCCCAGCGGATCTCCGTTCTGGGCAAGGAGACCGACCAGATTGTGACGCTGGCCCTGGCGCTGGCGGTGCGGGCGCTGCGCGGCGGCTCGGTCTGCGTGGATCTGCGTGCGGTCGCCCGGGACACCGAGAGACCGGAGTTGGCCTGGCCCGACCCCGAGCGGTGGCTGGCCGCGGTGCGGGCTAGCCGACTGGTGGCCGAGCAGGTGCTGCGGCTCTACGACAGCGGTGCCGGCGGGCTGCTCTACCTCGACCGGTACTGGCGCGAAGAGGAGCAGGTCTGCACCGACCTGCTGGCGCTCTCGTCGCCCGGGACGGCACCGGCCGAGCTGCCAGCCCTGGAGCGGCTGTTCCCACCCGATCGTTTCGGCGAGCAGCGGACGGCCGCCAAGATCGTGCTGTCACAGGCGGTCACGGTGCTCACCGGCGGTCCCGGAACCGGGAAAACGACGACGGTGGCGCGGCTGCTGGCACTGCTGGCCGAACAGGCCGAAGCGTCGGGCAAGGCGGGCAAGGCGGCACTGCGGATCGCGTTGGCCGCGCCGACCGGCAAAGCCGCAGCCCGGCTGACCGAGGCGGTCGCCGTTGAGGTGACCAACCTCGAGCCGGTTGATCGGGCCCGGCTGGCCGGGCTGCAGGCCACCACGCTGCACAGGCTGCTGGGGTGGCGCCCCGGCAGTTCGATGCGGTTCAAGCACAATCGCGGCAACCGGTTGCCGCACGACGTGATCGTGGTCGACGAGACGTCGATGGTGTCGCTGACCCTGATGGCCCGATTGCTGGAGGCGGTGCGCCCGGACGCCCGGCTGATCCTGGTCGGTGACCCCGATCAGCTGGCCTCGGTGGAAGCCGGTGCGGTGCTGGCTGATCTGGTGGACGGGCTCTCGGCACACCCCGACACCCCGGTGGCGACGCTGCGGACACCACACCGCTACAAAGAGTCGATCGGTGCGCTGGCCACCGCAATTCGCGATGGCGACGCCGAGACGGTGATCGCACTGCTGGGCGCGGGCGGTGAGCACGTCGAGTGGCTGGACGACTCAGCCGACACGGCCGAGCAGTTGGCGGACATCGTGGTGCCGCACGCCCTGCGGGTGCGGCAGGCCGCACTGCTCG
>NZ_JBYCKY010000740.1:0-4794 GCF_057473605.1 Mycobacterium sp. TH-M82
ATGAAGATCTCCTTCTGGGTGGGCAGGTCCGCGCCGCCGGACTCCACCAGCGAGATCACCGGCAGCCGGTTCTGCAGTGCGATCTGGTTGGCCCGCAAGACCTTGCGCAGCGTCCACGGGTTGCTGGTGCCGCCCTTGACGGTCGGATCGTTGGCGACGAGCAGGCACTCCACTTGCGCGACCACACCGATCCCGACGACCACGCTGGCCCCGACCTGGAACTCGCTGCCCCACCCCGCCAGCGGGCACAGCTCCAGAAAAGGGGAGTCCGGGTCGAGCAGCAATTCGATGCGTTCCCGGGCGGTGAGTTTGCCACGGGCGTAGTGGCGCTCGACGTATTTTTCACCGCCGCCGGCCAACGCCTTGGCCAGTTCCGCATCGAGCTCGCCGAGCTTGCCCGTCAGCGCCGACGCGGCCTCGGTGTAGGCCGCGGACGCGGGGTCCAGGGTGGACTGCAGCGTGGTCATAGCCACCGCCGATGACGCAGTGGGGGTACGCCCCCGCGAGCGGGAGGTGCCCCCACCCGCTTGCGGGGGACGAAGCGATGAGGAGGGGGCGGTGTCATCATGACTGATATCCAAGCGTTTTCGCGGCCAGCGAGGTCAGGATTTCGGTGGTTCCGCCCCCGATGCCGAGGATCCGCATGTCACGATACTGGCGTTCCACCTCCGATTCGGCCATGTAGCCCATTGCGCCGAACAGTTGCACGGCCTGGCTGGCCACCCATTCGCCGGCCTCGACCGCGGTGTTCTTGGCGAAGCACACCGGTGCGATCAGGGTGGTGTCACCGGCGAGCTGACGTTCCACCACGTTGCGGGTGTAGACGCGGGCGACGTCGATGCGGCGCGCCATTTCGGCCAGGGTGTTCTGCACAGCCTGCCGGGAGATCAGGGGCCGGCCGAACGTCTCCCGGTCCCTGCACCACTGCACGCTCAGGTCCAGGCAGCGCTGCGCGCTGGAATATGCCTGGGCGGCCAGACCGACCCGTTCGGCGACGAACGCGGCAGCGATCTGGGCGAATCCGGTGTTCTCGCCGCCGATCAGATTTTCGACGGGTACCTGGGCGTCGGTATAGGACAGCTCGGCGGTGTCCGAGGAGCGCCAGCCCATCTTGTCCAGCCTCCGGGTGACGTGAAAACCAGGAGTAGACCGGTCCACCACCAGCAGCGACACCCCGGCCGCACCCGGGCCGCCGGTACGCACCGCGGTCACGACATAGTCGGCGCGCACCCCCGAGGTGATGTAGGTCTTGGCGCCGTTGACGACGTAGTGATCGCCGTCCCGGCGCGCTGTGGTGCGCAGGTGGCCGACATCAGAGCCGCCGCCGGGCTCCGTGATCGCGAGCGCACCGATCTTCTCGCCGGCGAGAGTTGGGCGCACGAACTCCTCGATCAACCGGGTGTCCCCCGAGGCGATCATGTGCGGTACCGCGATCCCGCAGGTGAACAGCGACGCGAACACGCCGCCGGGTGCACCTGCCTCGTGCAGCTCCTCGCAGATGACTACCGCGTCGGCCCCGTCGCCACCACCACCGCCGGCCGATTGTGCAAACCCCGCACCCAGCAGCCCGGCCTCCCCGGCGCGCCGGTGCAGATCCCGAGGCAGCTCCCCGGCGCGTTCCCACTCGTCGATGTGTGGCAGGATCTCCCGCTCGGCGAACGTGCGCACCGTCTTGCGCAGCTGCCCACGCTCCGGCGTGGTCCAGATGCTCCAGACGGTCACAGCAAGCCCTCCGGGATGTCGACGTGACGGCTGCGCAACCATTCGCCCAGCCCTTTTGCCTGCGGATCGAAGCGCGCCTGGTAGGCCACCCCTTGGCCGAGGATGCCGTCGATGACGAAGTTCACCGCTCGCAGGTTGGGCAGCAGGTAGCGGGCGACCGGCAGGTCGGCGACCTCCGGCAACAGCTTCTTGACCAGCTCCGCTGTCAGCGTGTTGGCCAGCCAGTGCCACTGTTCGTCGGTACGCACCCAGACCCCGACGTTGGCCGATCCACCCTTGTCCCCGCTGCGAGCGCCGGCGATGTGTCCCAGCGGCACCCGTCGGGTGGGGCCGGACGGCGGTGGGTCGGGTACTGATGGTTCGGCGGCGGGAGCCAGTGCCCGGGTGTCGGTGGCCGCGGGGATGCCGATGCGGGCTCCGTCGGCGTGCACCGCCACATGCGGCACCGCGGCGGCGTCGACATAACCGGGGGTGAACACCCCGTAGACCTGGCCCTCGCCGGGCGGGGCGGTAACGCTGAAACCGGGATAACTTGCCAGCGCCAGTTCCACGGCGGCCGAGGAGAACTTCCGGCCCACATTGTCCGATTCGGGGTCGCGGACCACGCAGTGCAGCAATGCGCTGGCGGCCTCCTCGGTGTCGGCGTCGGGATGGTCGGTGCGGGCCAGGGTCCATTCCACCTCGGCGGGTTTGACGGTCAGCGACTGCTCCAGCTGGCAGCGCACCAGCTCGGCTTTGGCGTCGATGTCCAGGCCGGTCAGCACGAAGGTCATGGAGTTGCGGTAACCGCCGATGCTGTTCAGTGACACCTTGAGGGTGGGCGGCGGCGGTTCGCCGGTCACACCGCTGATCCGCACCCGGTCGGTGCCGTCGGGGGACAGCTCGACGCTGTCGATTCGGGCGGTGACGTCGGGGTTGGCATACCGGGCGCCGGTGACCTCGTAGAGCAGTTGCGCGGTGACGGTATCGACGCTGACCAGGCCGCCGGTGTCGGGGTGTTTGGTGATCACCGACGAGCCGTCGGCGTGAATCTCGGCCAGCGGGAAGCCGGCGTGCAAAAGGCCCGGGATCGCCGGAACCTCGGCAAAGAACGCGTAGTTGCCGCCGGTGGCCTGAACGCCACACTCGATGACGTGGCCGGCGACCACCGCGCCTGCCAGCCGGTCGTAGTCGGTGCGTTCCCAGCCGAAGTGAGCGGCCGCCGGGCCGACGACCACCGACGCGTCGGTGACCCGGCCGGTCACCACGACGTCGGCCCCGTCGCCCAGGCAATCGACGATCCCCCAGGCGCCCAGATAGGCATTGGCGGTCAGCGGGCTGCCCAGCCCCAGTTCACCGGCGCGAGACAGCAGCTCGTCGCCCTCGACGTGCGCTACCCGCACGCCGATGCCCAACCGCCGGGCCAAGGCCCGCACCGCGTCGGCCAGACCGGCGGGATTGAGCCCGCCGGCGTTGGCGACGATGCGCACACCCTTCTCGTGCGCTAGCCCCAGACACTCTTCGAGCTGCGCCAGGAAGGTCTTGGCATAGCCGCGTTCCGGGTGCTTCATCCGGTCGCGCCCCAGGATCAACATGGTCAGTTCGGCCAGATAGTCGCCGGTGAGGAAGTCGAGTTCACCGCCGGTGAGCATCTCGCGCATCGCCGACAACCGGTCGCCGTAGAAGCCGGAGCAATTCCCGATCCGAACCGTAGGTGCCATCTGAAACCCCATCACTCAACCAACCGGTAGGTTAGCGGTTGTCGAGCTGGCGCGCCAAGGTGTGTCGACAGCCCATCTGCCGCGATGTTTGCTATTTTGGACGAGACGCTGGTCACCGGCTATCCTTTCAGAAGCCGACTGGGTTGGCGTCGACGCGACCGCAGTCGTTTTGCCGACCATACCTACCACCCCGACCGAGGAGAGCCCGACGATGGCCGTGCCGAAGCGCAGGATGTCGCGTGCGAACACCCGCCACCGTCGCGCGCAGTGGAAAGCCGGACGTCCCGGCCTGGTCAACGTCACGGTCGCCGGCCGCCAGCGCAAGGTGCCCCGGCGACTGCTCAAAGCCGCCCGCCTGGGCTTGATCGACCTCGACCGGCACTGAGAGAGCGAGAAGGAAACCGGCCGTGAAACACACACAGTCCACCGCCCAGATCGCTCCCAAACGATTGGATGACAGCCATGGCCCTGCAGATACTGGTCGTTGACGACGATCGCGCGGTGCGCGAGTCGCTGCGCAGGTCACTGAGCTTCAACGGCTACTCGGTCTCACTGGCCACCGATGGTGTCCAGGCGCTCGAGGCCATCACCAGCCACCGGCCGGACGCGATGGTCTTGGACGTCATGATGCCGCGGCTGGACGGTCTGGAGGTCTGCCGTCAGCTGCGTAGCACCGGCGACGACCTGCCGATCCTGGTGCTGACCGCCCGCGACTCGGTGTCCGAGCGGGTCGCCGGGCTGGACGCCGGCGCTGATGACTACCTGCCCAAGCCGTTCGCCCTCGAAGAATTGTTGGCGCGGGTGCGGGCGCTGCTCCGCCGCACTACGGCCGAAGACCTCAGCGAATCGACGCCGATGTCGTTCGAGGATCTTACCCTGGATCCGGTGACCCGCGAGGTGACCCGCGGGGAGCGCCAGATAAGTCTGACCCGAACCGAATTCGCGCTGCTGGAGATGTTGATCTCCAACCCGCGCCGGGTGCTCACCCGCAGCCGCATTCTCGAGGAGGTATGGGGTTTCGACTTCCCCACCTCGGGTAACGCGCTGGAGGTCTACATCGGGTACCTGCGTCGCAAGACTGAAGCCGAAGGGGAATCGCGGCTGATCTACACCGTGCGTGGTGTGGGTTACGTGCTGCGCGAGACGCCGCCCTGATGTCGCTGCTCCGCCGGCGCCGGGGTGTGCCGCTGCGGGCCAGCAGATCGTTGTCGTTGCGGTGGCGGGTGATGCTATTAGCGATGTCCATGGTGGGGCTGGTGGTTGTTCCGATGTCGGTCGCCGTGTATGCGGTGATCTCGGCGGCGCTGTACAAAGACATCGACAACCAGTTGCAGAGCCGGGCGGAGATGCTGATCGCCAGCGGTTCGCTGGC
>NZ_JBYCKY010000741.1:0-1436 GCF_057473605.1 Mycobacterium sp. TH-M82
GGCCAGCAGCATCGTCGTCACCGGGCGGCCGGCGATCACCGGTGCGATGTCGAACCACGGCACCCCGTAGTTGCCGACGTAGAACCAGCCGTTGACCCCGGAGGTGGCCCAGGCCAGCAGGAACAGCAGTGCGGTCACATACAGCGACAGGTTGCGCCGGCTGTGCAGCCCGATCCGGGCGAAGGTGAACGCGGTGAGTGCGCCCAGCGCGCCGGCCCGCCCGGCGAACGCGCCGAACTGCACGGCCCACTTGGTCGGGGTGAACGTCAGCAGCAGCAGCCCCGCCGCGCATGCGCCGATCAGCCGCCAGGCCGGGCCGGTGGCCACCCCGGGCACCCGCCCGCGCCGCAGCAGCACCGCCAGCATGGCGAACAGGCAGAACACCATGACCAGCACGGCGAAGCGACGGGTCATCGACCCGTCGACGTTCTCCTCGACCGTGAGGAAGTAGTAGCGCAGGAACTCCTGGTACCAGGCGATCGTCGGGCCGACGACGTATTTGATCCGCGCCGACTCGGCCACCGTCGCCAGCGTCTGCGACCGGAACACCACGACGGTGATCACCGAGGCCGCCGCGGCCAGCACCGCCAGCGGCGCGAGCAGGCCGTCGCCGGCCCGGCGCTGCCTGATCACCTCGGCGATCGCGCGGGCGCCGGTCAGCAGCGCGGCCACCGCGATCAGCCCCTGCGGCGCCAGCGTCGCGGCCAGCGCCGCGATCGCGATCGCGATCGCGGCCGGGGCCAGCCGCCGGGTGGCGATCGCGGTCTCCACCAGCACCCAGGTGGCCATCGTGCCGGCCGCGATCAGCGGTTCGGGGCGCAGCCCGTTGTTGAACGGCAGCCAGGCCGCCAGGAACATCGCACCCGCGGTCCACACCGCCACTCGGTTGGCGGCCAGGCCGTTCTTGGCCTCCGGGCCCAGGCGCGGCAGCACGCAGCGGCTGACGATCAGCCAGCAGGCCATCCCGGCGGCGGTGGCCGGCAGCCGCATCCACACCCCGGCCGTGCTGACTTCGGCCAGGCGGGCCAGCAGCGACGGATACCAGTCGAACGGGGCTTCCGTCGTCCCGAAGAACCGGTAGTAGTTGGCCACATAGCCGGCTTTGGGAGCGATCCGGGCGATGGTGAGGTTGTAGCCGTCGTCCGACGAGGTGGCCCCGATGAGGTGCCACACCGCCAGGGTGGCGATGACGCCCGCGTCGGCGAGCCAGGTCGCGACGCCGGCTTTGGCCCCGCGCCAGCTGCGCGGTGCCCGGCGGCCCGAGCGGTCCAGCACCGCCAGCGCGACGATTGACGCAGCCACCGCTAACACGGCCAGCGCCAGCACCGCCGATTTGACGGCGGTGGGCGCGACGATGAACCGGGTGTCGACGTCGATGCGCGCGGCCAGCCCCGGCTGCGGGGGCACCTTCAGATCGGTGAAGATCCCGCCGACCT
>NZ_JBYCKY010000742.1:0-1454 GCF_057473605.1 Mycobacterium sp. TH-M82
ACGGATCTCGGTGGCCACCGCCAGGTGGCCAGTCCGGTCGCGCCCGGCGCGCCGGCACTGCTGGTGGGCCGGAAGAAAAAAGGGGGCCCGGCCAACCCTCGTGGTGGGAGAGCTGGCCGGACCCCGGGACCTGTTGGGCTTATTCGGGCTTAGTGGCGTCGATGATGGCGGCGCGGATCTGCTCGGGAGACATCCCTGAGCGCAGTGCAGCCAGCAGCATCAGCGCCAGCCGCGGCGGCGGGGCGGTCGCGGCGTCGGCTTCCTCGAGTGCGGCCCGTGCCGCGATCGCAGCGCGCACGCTGTCCTCCAGTAGGCAGTAGCAGGCGGCGGCGATGGTGAGCGCTTCGGCGCGTGGCCGCCCGCGCAGGCGCCGGCCGATGTGAGTCCACAATTGTGCGCCCGCCTCGGTGTGTTGGGCGGCCGCGGCGATCATGGCGTCGCGCACGGCGACGTCGGCAGTGATGGCGATGCCCGCGCGGGTCGGCAGGGTGCGACTGATCGGGTGTCCTTCCAGCGCGGCGGCGATCTCTTCTGCGGCGGCGATGACGAGCTCTCCGTGGTCACCGAGAGCGATCGGCGGGGCCGGTGGCAGGGGCGCGAATTCGGCCTGGATGTCGCTGCGGGCCGGGCTGACTCGTTCACCGCCAAGCACCCGGTGCGCGGTGAGCAGAGAGTCGGTGTAGGGATAGGTGGGTCCGGTGGCGCCGGTGTCGGGGTCATACCACTGGCCTTCGGTGGTGACGTCACGAGTCATCAGGCGGTGCAACACCGTGATCCCGGCGGCGCGCAGCGCGTCACGCAGGGTGTCGAGGATGGTGAGGGCATGCCATTGATAGCTTTCGTCGCAGACGGCGAGGAGCACGGCGGCGTGGTTGGTTTCGGGTCGCAGGTTGCAGGTGGCCGGAAACTTGGCGGCTTGCTCGACGGTGATCGTGACGTCGAAGCGAATTGCGCTGCGGACCACCAGGTCGGCGGTGGTGGTGTCATGGTGCAGCATGTAAGCCACGATGCTGTTGGTGGGGGCGAAGCCCAGGAACGCTGCAGCGGCGGCAACGATGTCGGCTTCGGTGCGCAAGGTGGTAGTTGGCATGATGTTTCTCCGTTCTGTGTGCTGAGTGGTGCGCCGGTCAGCGCTGGGGGAGTGGGCTAATCGGGTGAGGGTGGGCGGTCAACCCCGAAGAGTCCCGCGGCGAACGGAGCAGGGTTTTCGGCCCGCGCTCGCCTGGCGCGCAGCGCCTTGGGGCGAGCTCGCATTGGGCCGAAAAGGTCACTCGGCCTGCGTAGTTCGGTGCGGGCGTGGGTTGAGTGGTCGGGCCCCCGGCCGATTAGACTGCGACCCCTGCTGACGGCAAATGATGGTGAGGGGCTACGGATCTCGGTGGCCACCGCCAGGTGGCCAGTCCGGTCGCGCCCGGCGCGCCGGCACTGCTGGTGGGCCGGAAGAAAAAGGGGGC
>NZ_JBYCKY010000743.1:0-9257 GCF_057473605.1 Mycobacterium sp. TH-M82
ACGAGCTGCTGACCTTCGTCTCCGCCGGCCATGAGACGACCGCAAACCAATTGGCCTGGATCGTGGAACGGCTGCGCCGGCATCCGCAGGTGCTGAAACGGCTTACCGACGAGGTGGATGCCGGCGGGTCCGATCTCCGTCAGGCGACGATCTACGAAGCACAGCGAACCCGGCCCAGCATCGAGGCGTCGTTTCGCCGCGTGAAGAAGCGAATCCGCCTGGGCGACTGGGTGCTGCCGGCCGGCACCAACGTGACGGTTAATTTCCAGCTGGCGCACGAGTCGCAGGAGAATTTCCCGGACGCGGACTCGTTCAACCCGGACCGCTTCCTCGACAGCGGCCCGAAGCCGTTCCGGTGGATGCCGTTCGGGGGCGGTGTGCACCGCTGCCCCGGCGCGGCGTTCGCGAACATGGAGATGGACGTCGTCCTGCGCATGCTGCTGCGCGAATTCCGGTTCGAGCCGACCGATGCCCCGGGGGAACGGCGCCGCTACCGCGGTGTGGCGATCACCCCGTCCCGTGGCGCCCGCGCGGTGGTCTACCGGCGAGCGACCGCGGAACCGGGCAGTCGTGACTCGGTCGCGGCCGCCGACCACCGCAGCTGAACGCGGGGACCGTAGCTGGCATACTTCCCGGCATGCCCGCGCCCGGTACGAACCGCGTCTACGATATGGGCGTCAGGTTGTTCAAGGGCTTCACCAACAACTTCTGGTATCCGTTTCTGACCCGCCGGCTCGACACAGCGGATCTCGTTTTCCTCAACTACGGCTACGAGGAAGATCCACCGATGGGCCTGCCGCTGGCCGCGTCCGACGAACCCAACCGGTACTGCATCCAGCTCTACCACGCCGTGGCGGCCCAGGCCGATCTGCGCGGCAAGCGGGTGCTGGAGGTCAGTTGCGGCCACGGGGGCGGGGCCGCGTACCTCACCCGGACGCTGCGCCCGGCCTCCTACACCGGGCTGGACTTCAACCCGGACGGGATCGCCTTCTGCCGCAAGCGCCATGACCTGCCCGGGCTGGACTTCGTGCACGGCGATGCCGAAAACCTGCCGTTCGACGACGGAACTTTCGACGTGGTGATCAATGTCGAAGCCTCCCACGCCTATCCCCGACTTTCCCGTTTCCTCGCCGAGGCGGCGCGGGTGCTGCGCCCGGACGGGCACTTCCTCTATGCCGACTTTCGTGGTCGCGGCGAGTTCCCGGGCTGGGAGGCGGCGCTGAGCGGCGCCCCCATGCGGCAGCTTTCGCGGCGCGTCGTCAACGCGGACGTGGTGCGGTCACTGGACCGCAACGCGCAACGCTCTCTGGACCTGATCGGCCACCGGATACCGGTGTTCATGCGGCCCTGGGGACGCCGATTTGCCGGTGTGCCGGGAACCGGGCTCTACCGCGGCTTTGCCAGCGGGACCGCCGAGTACCGGATGTATTGCTTCCAAAAGCACTGAGCGGCGTCACGCCATCGCGTAGTCGCTCAGCGGGAACCGGTCTTGTTCTTTGACGGCGCTGCGCACCGACGTCGGCCGGAACAGCACTGCTTCCCCGGTGTGCTGGTTGAACCAGTACGAGTTCGAGTTCGCGCAGCTGCCGAGGTGAAACACCGAATCGTCGAGCAACCTGGTCATCCGCTCGAAGAAGCGCGCGTTGGCGTCTTCGGTAACCTCGAAGGTGCGAGCACCGCGCCGCTGCAGCTCACCGAAGAGCCGATTGATGTGGCGCATCTGGCACTCCACGGTGTTGAACCACGACAGCCCCACCCATGCGAAGGGACTGGCCATGTTCAAGAAGTTGGGAAACAGCGGCATCGAGATACCTTGGTAGGCCTGGAATCTCGTCTCACGCCACCACTTACCGAGATTGCGGCCGTCCCGGCCGATCACCTCGATGGCGGGCAGGTTCGCGTCCCAGACGTCGAATCCTGTTGCCAGCACCAAGGTGTCGGCAAGCCGCTTGATGCCGTCGCACGCCACGATGCCGTCGGGCTCGATCCGCTCGATACCGCTGGTTTCCAGGTGCACATGCGGTTTGGCGAACGCCGGGTAGTAGGTATTGGATATCGACGGCCTCTTGCAGCCGAAGTCGAAATCCGGGCCCAGCTCGCGCGACAGCTTGCGGTCGCGCAATAGCAGCAGCCGATGGATCCTCGACAGTTGCGCCGTGGCGCTGTTGACCAGCCTGAAGTTCCGGTACTTCCACATCGTGATGACCATCATGAATTCCAGGCTGACGTCGGTGTACCAGCGCACCATGCGCTGGGTCAGCGGCCAGCGGGCGAAGATCCGTTGCAGTGCGGGCGGGAACGGCGGGTCGATCTTGGGCAGCACCCAGATCGGCGTGCGTTGATAGACGGTCAGCTCGGCAGCTTGGTTGGCCAGTTCGGGAATCACCTGAATCCCGGTGGAACCCGTGCCGATCACCGCCACCCGGCGCCCCGCCGGCGAGTAGGCGTCATCCCAGGCCGCGGTGTGGATCATCGGCCCGGCGAAGGTGTCGATACCGGGGATGTCCGGGATGCGGGGCTGGGACAGGAAACCGGTCGCGGCGATCAGGAACTGGGCGCGGAGCGTCTCACCACCGGCCAGCGCCACCTGCCAGGCTCGGGCGTCGTCGTCCCAGCGGGCGCCTTCCACGCAGGTGTTGAACCGCATGTGGCGGCGCACGTCGTACTTGTCGGCGACGTGCTCGGCGTAGCGCTTGAGTTCACTGCCGGGCGCGTACATCCGGGACCAGTACGGGTTCGGCTCGAACCAGTAGGAAAACGTCGGCGACGGCTGGTCGACGGAGAGGCCCGGGTAGTGATTGACATGCCACGTCCCGCCCAGGTCGGCTTCGCGGTCGACGATCGCGATGTTGTCGTAGCCCAGGCGTTTGAGCGCGATCGCCGTGCCCATGCCACCGAAACCCGCGCCCACGACGACGGCGTCGAACCGCTGTCCGCCCATAACCACCACACGCTACCCTGCCCACTGACCTGCGGCATGAGAGCGGGGCCGCCTGCCCCGGTCGCTCACGACGAAGCCATAAAAATAAGATAAAGGTTTAGATTTTGTGGCGGTTCTGTGTATTGTACGTCTCTGAGCCGGTAGAGTGTCTTACCGCCGGTGTCTCACAGCCCGCAGACGTAAGTCCAGCAGGGAGGACTCTGATGTCAACCATCCTCGCGGTGAGTGCCTTGCTGCTGGTGGCCGGCCTGGGCTGGATGCTGCTGGCCATGCGGTGGAAGCGTGGCATGAACGTCAGTGACGACTCCCGGTACGCTGCGCACCTTGCCACGCTCTCCGAGGCGTCCGTGCGCCGCCACTTCAATGCCTACGTTGACGTCGACTGGGAAGCGCCCGAATTCGCGGTCACCACGGACGACCCGCGCTGGGTGTTGCCGTCAACCGATGCGCTCGGACGTCATCCGTGGTACCAGGCACAACCGCTGGACAGACAGATCGCGATGGGGAGGTGGCGGCACGCCAACATGGCCAAGGTCGCCATACACTTCGAGGACATTCTGGTCCGCGGTCTGATGCACTACGCGTTCTGGTTACCCAACGGGTCGCCGGAATTTCGCTACTGCGTGCACGAGTCGATCGAGGAGTGCAACCACACCCTGATGTTCCAGGAGATGATCAACCGGATCGGGGTCGACGTGCCGGGCATGGCGCGCTGGCTGCGCTGGCTGTCGCCGATGGTCCCGCAGTGGGCGGGCCTGGTGCCGAACGCCTTCTTCTTCGCGGCGCTGGCCGTCGAGGTGCCCGTCGACTACGAGCATACGGAGGTGCTGCGCGCGGACGCGCCTGCACATCCGGCCGTCAAGAAGGTGATCGCGATCCACGTCGCCGAGGAGGCACGCCACATCGCGTTCGGGGACGAAATCCTGCGCAGACGTGTCCCGCGGGTGTGGTGGACCAGCCGGTTCGTGCTGTCGCTGTTCGTGCCGATCATCATGGCGGTGCTGGGCCGCACCATGGTGGTACCGCCGGGCAAGTTCTTCCGCGAGTTCGGCATACCGCGCTCGGTGCGCAGAAGCATCTTCGGTGCGCCCGACGCGCGGCAGGCGATGCGTGACGCATTCGCCGACATCCGGACGCTCTGCGGCGAGGTGGGACTGATGAATCCGGTGGCACGGTTGGTGTGGCGCATCTGCAGGATCGACGGTCACCCGTCGCGGTATCGCCACGAACCACAGCGCGCACACCTCGGCGACGATCACCGCCCTGACACCAGGCTCCCGCACGGAGATTCAGCCGCGCCGGCCGAGAAGGAGAACGCCGGCACTCTGACCTAGAGCGCTGACGGGCGCTGAGGGCCGCCAAGGGGTGTCAGGGCCGCTGTGCCATACTTCCGGGGTGGTTCGTAGCCCCAAAAAGTCCGAGACCCTCGACAGGGTCGGCGTCGGCCTGGTCTATCGCGTCGGGTCCACCGCGACCTACAAGAAGATCTTCCGGCACTGGTATCCGATGATGACCCGGCGGCTCGGGCAGAAGGCCGACGTCGTCTTCCTGAACTGGGGCTACGAGGAAGACCCGCCGATGGGCCTGCCGCTTGACGAGTCCGACGAGGCGAACCGTTACTCCGTTCAGCTCTACCACCAGACCGCGAGCCAGGTCGACCTGGGCGGCAAGAAGGTGCTGGAGGTCAGCTGCGGCCACGGCGGCGGTGCATCGTATCTGGTACGCACGTTGGCGCCAGCCTGCTACACCGGCTTGGACTTCAACGCCGCCGGCATCGAATTCTGCCGACAGCGGCACCAGCTACCGGGGCTGGACTTCGTACACGGCGACGCCGAGGCTCTGCCCTTCGACGACGGGTCCTTCGACGCGGTGGTCAACGTCGAGGCCTCGCACATCTACCCTCACTTCGAGCGATTCCTGCACGAAGCGACGCGGGTGCTGCGGCCCGGCGGGCACTTCCTCTACGCCGATTTCCGCAACCGTGACGGTTTCGGCGCCTGGGAGGCGGCGCTGGCGGGCTCGGGCATGCGGATCGTCGCCGAGCGGGTCATCAACGAGCAGGTGCTGCGCGGGCTGCGGAAGAACTCGCCGCGGTCCAACGAGCTGATCAACCGCTTCTTGCCGGCCTTCGCACGCCGCTTCGGCCGGGAGTTCGCCGTGGTGGACGGCTCCTGGTTCTATCGTGACCTGGAGCGCGGCGAAATCGACTACCGGATGTACTGCCTGACCAAGGATTAAGCGCTCCAGCTGTCACCAGGGAGTTGGTCCGCATGACACTTGCCAGCACGTTCCGGTTCCGGGCCAGCCTGCTGAAGATCAGCGCAGCAGGCTTGACCGGGGTCGCCCGGGACCGGGCTGGCGCGCACCTTTTCCGGCTGACCGGCCGAGAAACCGCCCCGGTCACCGACTTCGACCCGTTCTCGGCGGCGGCGATGCGTGACCCCTACCCGGGCTACCGCACCCTGCTGACCGGGCCGAACGTCTGGTACAACCGCAAGCGCGGCATCTGGATCATTCCCGGCTACGACGACGTCTGGCAGGCGCTGCGTGACGACGAGGCGCTGTCGTCGGCGCAGAGCCAGGCCCGGTTCCGCGTTCATCTGCCGACGATGAACTCCACCGATCCGCCGGCGCACACCCGGCTGCGCAAGTTCGTCTCGCGGGCGTTCACCCCGCGGGCGATGACAGCGTGGCAGGCGGCGATCAACGAGGTCGCCGACAAACTCGTCGACGACATGCTGGCGCGCGGCAGAACCGATGTGGTGACCGACCTGGCCAAGCCGCTGCCGAACCGGCTGATCGCGATGATGCTGGGCATACCGGCGCCAGACCACGCCCGCTTCCTGGAGTGGTCCGACGCGGCGGTCGAGGGCGCCTTCGCGCCGTTGACCCTGCGCGGGCTGGCGCTGACGATGCGGTCGGGCCGCGCCACCATGGCCATGCACCGCAACCTGGACCCGCTGATCACCCAGCGCCGCCGGGCACCCGGTGACGACCTGATCTCGATGATGGCCGGCCAGGAAGGCGACGACGCGCTCTCCGATGCCGAGGTGTTCTGGAGCGCGTCGATGCTGGTCGGCGCCGGCAGCGAGACGACGGCGAACCTGCTGTCGGGGCTGTTCCTGACGCTGGCGCAGCAACCGGAGGTCTACGCCCGGTTGCGGGAGAACCCCGAGCTGATTCCAGCCGCGGTCGACGAGCAACTGCGCCTGGTCTCACCCGTGCAGGGTTTCTACCGAACGGCCAGTCGCGACTACACCGTCGGCGCCAACACCATCCCCGCCGGCGCGCGGGTGCTGCTGCTGTTCGCCGCGGCGAACCGCGACCCGCGCCACTACGCCGACCCCGATACGTTCGACCTGGACCGCAAATCCTCCGACCATGTCGCCTTCGGCGGCGGCGTGCACTACTGCCTCGGCACGCACCTGAGCCGCATGGAAGTGGGTCGTGTTCTAATGCGACTACTTCCGCGGGTCGACGCCATTCGCCTCGACGGCGACTACCACTACTTACCCAACCCGACGATGCGTGGCCTGGCGCGCTTGCCGGTCAAGTTCAACCTCACCGACTGACGGTTGCGCCCTACAGCCCGCGGGCGCAAAGCCAGGTGTGGATGCGTTCGGCGACGGTGGCCCACCCCGGCTCCAGCATCATGTTGTGCCCCATGTCGGGGAAGAACTCCGCCTCGGTGCGGTAGGCGCGCGCCGTCGCCAGAACTTCCCTGCGCGTGTGCGCGCCGTCGTCGGCGGCGCCCAGCACCAGCAGCGGCGCCCTCACCCGCTTCGGCCTGGGCAGCCGCAGCAGTGCGCAGTCGATGCCGATGCGCGCACTGTCCTCCTGCAGCCGTGCCGCGTAGGCCAGCACGTCGGATTCCGGCGTGTGCGCGCAGAAGAACCGCTCCCGGGCCAGACGCGGCGTGGCGATGTACGGCAACGCCTTGCCGGTGATCGCCATTTTGGCGAAATGCCAAGGGTGCCGCCGCATCCAGCGCACCGCGGACCCGAGATTTCCCTGCGGCGGCATGGACGTCAGCAGTACACCGGCGGGTGCGTCGTGCGACTCCAGGTACTTCTGCACGATGAGGCCGCCCATGGAGTGACCGATGACCACCGGCGGCGTGGGCAACGTGCCCGCGACCGAGTGCACGTCGGTGATGTAGTCGCCAACCGAGCAGGCCCGCAGTGGCTTGTCGGCCAAGCTGTTGCCATGGCCGCGGAAGCTCATCGCCAGAGCGCGATAACCCTTGTCGGCGAAGAAAGACAGGAAATGCTCGTCCCAGCACCACGCCGCGTGCCAGGCTCCGTGCACGAACAGCAGCGGCACCGGGTGGGTGGCGGTGACGCTCCCCCGGTCGATCACCTCAAGCATCACAACTCGTTACGCTGGTTCGGTGACGACCCAGCCGATCGCCCTGGTCACCGGTGCGACGAGCGGTATCGGCGAGGCCACCGCGCACCGGCTGGCCGACCGGGGCTATCTGGTGTTCGCGGCCGGCCGCAATCCCGAGGCACTGCAGGCTCTGCGGTCGCGGGGGCTGCAGGCGCGCGTGCTGGATGTCACCGACGAGACGGCGACGGCCCGGCTCGTCGAGGAGATCCACACCAAGCACGGCGGGGTGGACGTGCTGGTCAACAGTGCCGGCTACCCGATGCCCCGCCCACTCGAGCAGGTGACGCTGAGCGATCTGCGCAAGCTGTTCGAGACGAATGTTGTTGCCACGCTGCATTTGTCGCAACTGGTGCTGCCCGGCATGCGGGCTCGCCGGGCGGGCACGATCGTCACGATCGGCAGCACCGGGGGACGGTTCACCAGTCCGGGTGCTGGGGCCTACCACATCGTCAAGTATGGCGTCGAGGCGCTTTCGTTGGCCCTGCGGGCCGAAGTGGCGCAATTCGGCGTCCGCGTCGTGCTGGTCGACCCTACCGGGGTACGCACCAAGTTCGTCACCTCCCAATTCGACACGGTGCACGACTACCCCGCCGACGACCCGTACCGCCGGTTCAAGCGCCGCTACGCCGAAACCACCCGCGGGCTGACCACGATGCCGGCCATGATGGTCGACGCCGACACGGTGGCCCGTACGGTCGTCCGGGTGATGCGGGCCAAAAACCCCAAGCCCCGCTACATCGTCGGGGTGTCCGGCAAGGCCACGGTGCTGGCCCGCACACTGCTGACCGACCGGATGTGGGAGCGGCTGCTGACCAGGGGCCTGCGCGGTTAAAAGCCCGCCAGCCACGCCGGATCGACAGCCTCGGCCGCTGCCGAGGATGCCAGCGGCCCGAGGTCGAACCATGATTCGACCTGGTGCAGCGCCGGCAGGAACTCTGCCAAACCGAAATCGCCGGTTCCGTGGTAGGGGACGTTGGGAATGTCGACGAGGGCGCCGTAGTCCGTCCAGAATTGGTGGAACGCCGGCGACAGGTCGTTGATCTCGGGCCACCAGGACGGACTCCAGGCGTTGGGTGGGCTCGGGTTGCCGAAGTCCCAGGGCCCTTGTTGCAGGATCCGGATGGAGGTCTCGATCTCCTGCTCGGTCGGCACGTTGGCCGTGCCGTCCTGCAGATGGGTCAGCCATGTGTCGATGATGGGATTGTTCGGCCAGAGGGCGCCGATGTCCTTGACGAGCGCCGGGTAGTTCAGCGATGCCGGCAGATAACTGCAGTCGAGCGGGCAGAACGGGCTTCCGGGAGTGACGGGATCAAAAGCCATGACCGTCGCCGCGGCGAGAGCTTGGAGATTCCTGCCCAGATCGGTGAGGCTGGGCAGCAGGACGCCGGTGCCCAGGACGCCGTCGTTGGAGGGCGGAGCTATCAGCTGGTTCCAGAAATTGTCCAGGGGCGCAAGTGGGTCGAGTTGGTAGGTGAGGCCGGCAAACGGCATGAGGTTCTGGCCGTCGACCTCGTGTGTGCCCTCGAAGGCGTCGCCGTACATGCTGAAGGCGGGGCCGCTGGGATCGGCGTAGCCCGGGTAGTCGGGCCCGAACGTGTAGCCGTTACCTCCGGTGATGTCGGAGAACGGCACCTTGAACCAGCTGGCGAGGATCGGGAGGTGTTCCTGGCCGGTCCAGATCAACACCGACCAGATCTCCTGGTCGATCCCCGTCATGCCGGTGATCGGGCTGGTCGGCACCATGGGCGTGCAGGAAAGCGCCGCGCACTCGGCGCTGACCGGGAGTTCGGCCGCCACCAGCCCCCACAGTTGCTGGCCGAAACCCGCGTTGAAATCGTAATGGGAGCTGTCCATTCCGGAGAGCGCCGGGTTGGGCAGCAAAAAGTTCACCACCGCCATGTAGTGCCCCGGGTCGCCGGGGTCTATT
>NZ_JBYCKY010000744.1:0-3816 GCF_057473605.1 Mycobacterium sp. TH-M82
CATAGCGCGGCGTCCATCCCGAAGTCCACAGCACGGCCTTCTTGCCCTCGGCGGTCTCGACCACCGGCTTCCACGGGTTCTTGACGATCCCGCCGACCGCCGTGACCAGGGTGCCCAGCCCGAAGGCGCCGAACCCGATGCCCAGCGACAGCCCGACCAGCTTGCGCCGCTTGATCGTCGAACCTTCCAGGGCGTCGGTCAGATTCGCCGCCACCGTCTTACGGGCCAACTCGGTGGACCGGCCGTCGTGGCGCTCCTGGATCGAGATCTCTTCCGGGATAAACCTTTTGACGAACATCACGGCGCCGATGCCGATCGCCAGCACCGACAAACCGAAGGTGAGCCCGTACAGCGGGGTGGACAGCGCGTACATGCTGCTGCCCGCGCTGGCCGCCGGTTTGTACCGCCAGGGCCAGAACAAGAAGATCAGCAGCAGCGCCAGCCCGAAACCTCCGCCGGCCAAAAACCACAGTGCCACATGACGTTCGGCGCGTTTTTCGGCGTGGGTACTCTCGACCGGCCAGCGTGGTTGCCGGTAGACCGTCTCCACGCCGTCCAGCCGGCCGCCCAGGGCAACCAGTTCCTCGCGTGACATGCCAGCCAGCGCCGCCCCGTCGGGTTGCTCGGTCCCCTCCTTGTTGATGTCGGTCATGACCGTGCCCCGACCCACAGCGCCCCGCCGATGGCGGCCACCATTCCGACGATCCACATCGCCATGCCCTCGGGCGCGGGCCCGAATCCGCCCAGCCCGTAGCCGCCCGGATTGGATTCCTCGCTAACGGTTTTGACGTAGGCGATGATGTCCTTTTTCTCCTCAAAGGAGAGCTGGCGGTCGGAGAACCGCGGCATGTTCTGCGGCCCGGACAGCATCGCGGCCAGGATCTGCGGTTCGTTGGCGGGTGCCAGGTCGGGGGCGTACTTGCCCGACGACAGCGCCCCGCCCTTGCCGGTGAAGTTGTGGCAGGAAGCGCAGTTGAGGCGGAACAGGTCGCCGCCTCGACCGAGGTTGTGACCGCGCAGCGACGTGGTCGCGATGCTGCCGTTCGAGTCGCGGGCTACGGTAGGGCCGCCGCCGTTGGCCTGCACGTAGGCGCCGAGTGCATCGATCTGCGCGGCGTCGAACATCGGGTCCTTACGGGGTGCCTGGGCCTCACCGCGCGCTGCGGGCATCCGTCCGGTCGACACCTGGAAGTAGACCGCGGCCTCGCCCACGCCGATCAAGCTCGGCCCGCGGTCGGGCACGCCCTGCAGGTTGGCGCCGTGGCACGTTATGCACGACGTGTCGAATAGCTGTTTACCGGTGCGCAGCAGCGCCGAGTTGGCCTCGTCGGCCACCGCGAGCTGCGGGGACGGTGTCAGCAGCGCGGCCAGCCCGCCGGCCGTGGCCAGCGCGGCCACCAGCAGCAACCCCCCGGACAGCCGGCGCCGAAGCCGCCTCCGGGCAGTGCCGAAGTTGCGCCCAGGTCGGGCTGGCCACAACTTCCTCAGTGTTTTCAACCGAACACTCCTGTCCGTCGGGGGCCTGCTCACCGGATGAAGTAGATCGTGGCGAACAGCGCGATCCACACGATGTCGACGAAATGCCAGTAATAGGAGACGACGATAGATGCGGTGGCCTGCGCCGGCGTGAACTTGCTCAACGTGGTGCGGACCAGGAGGAAGACGAAGGCGATCAGGCCGCCGATGACGTGCAGGCCGTGGAAACCGGTGCACAGGTAGAACACGCTGCCATAGGCGCTGGACGGGATGGTGGTGCCGTGACTCGTCAGGTGATAGTACTCATAGGCCTGGCCGAGCACGAAGAACAGGCCCATGAAGAAGGTGGCCACGTACCAGCGGCGCAGCCCGAACACGTCACCTTTCTCGGCGGCGAACACCCCCATCTGGCAGGTGAATGACGAGGCGATCAGCACCAGCGTCACCGGCACAGCCTGGAAAAGATTCAGCTGCGTCGGCGGCGGCGGCCAGTCGCCGCCAGCCTGAGCGCGTGCGGTGAAATACATCGCGAACAGCCCCGCAAAGAACATCAGTTCGCTGGAGAGCCAGACGATGGTGCCGACACTGACCATGTTCGGCCGGTTCAACGAATGCACGCGCGACGTGATGGCGGTACCGGAGGACCCCACAGCGCTCGTCACAACCGCAAGTATGACGTGACGTAGTTGTCGGATTCCATCCGGGTCGCAGAATCGGTGCGAACTTCGCCTGGCTTGTGCGAGGCCGGCGTGCGACGATCGCCGCGTGGTCGAGCCAGATCCAGAGGCGCCGCGGGCTGCGCGCGGCGAGCGGTGGACGCGGGTTCTGCGGCCATTGACGGGCGGCCAGGATCTAGCCCGCGGGCAGGCGAGCTGGGTGATGGAGCAGATCATGGCCGGCGCCGCGACACCGGCCCAGATCGCGGCTTTCGGCGTGGCGATGACAATGAAGGGCCCGACCGCGGCAGAGGTCAGCGAGCTGGCCGATGTCATGCTCAGCCACGCCCACCCGGTGCCGATCGAGGACATCCCGGAGGTCGGCACGGGCGCCGTCGATGTGGTCGGCACCGGCGGTGACGGCACCAACACGGTGAATCTGTCCACCATGGCGGCCATCGTGGTGGCGGCTGCCGGCATACCCGTGGTCAAACACGGCAACCGGGCGGCGAGTTCGCTGTCCGGCGGCGCCGACACGTTGGAGGCACTGGGGGTGCGCATCGATCTGGGTCCCGACGAGGTCGCCCGCAGCGTTGCCGAGGTGGGGATAGGATTCTGCTTTGCGCCTGCGTTCCATCCCTCGTACCGGAACGCGTCGGCGGCGCGGCGCGAGGTCGGGGTGCCGACGGTGTTCAATCTGCTCGGGCCGCTGACCAATCCGGCCAGACCCCGGGCAGGGCTGATTGGTTGCGCGTTCGGTGATTTTGCCGAGGTGATGGCCGGGGTGTTCGCTGCACGCCGCTCCAGTGTGCTGGTAGTGCACGGCGACGACGGGCTCGACGAGTTGACCACCACCACCACCAGCACCGTCTGGCGGGTGCAGGCCGGCACCGTGGACCGGCTGACCTTTGACCCGGCCGGATTCGGGTTCCCCCGCGCCGAGCTGGACCAGCTGCTCGGCGGTGACGCCCGCACCAACGCCGAGGAGACGCGGTCGGTGCTGGCCGGCACCGCCGGCCCGGTCCGCGACGCGGTCGTCCTCAACGCCGCCGGTGCGATGGTCGCTCACGCCGGATTATCCAGCACCGCCGAATGGTTGCCGGCCTGGGATGACGGGCTGGCTCGTGCCGTTGCGGCGATCGACTCCGGCGCGGCCGAGGCGCTGCTCGCGCGATGGGTGCGGTTCGGCCAGCGGCTCTGAGGCCTGCTGAGTGGTCAGCCGGGCGGAGCGCGCGGCAGCCCACTCGGCCCACAGGCCGACTGGCCTCGATCCGCCGTCCCCGTGGATCCGGGGTAGGTTGATCCGCGGCGTGTCTATCCGGGCGCGCCGACGCCTGAATTGTTAAATTTTACGTCTCCCGATGGACAAGGACCGTTGCCGTTTCGTAACCTATCCGAGACCTAAGTTGAATTGATGTTGGATTGACGTTGGATTGACGGGGCATGAGACGGTATGCCACTGGCAGTTTAAGGATGCAAATCTTGGGTTCTCACCCTACGCACGGGACCGGGCACGTCATGAAACGATCCGCCGTCGGTGCGGTGGCTGGCATCACGGCCGGCGTTACAGTCCTCGCCGGCGTCCTCGTCGGCAGTGTGCGGGCCGACCCGGCCGATGACGCGCTGGCAAAGCTCAACGAGCTGTCCCGCCAGGCCGAACAGACCACCGAGGCGATGCACAGCG
>NZ_JBYCKY010000745.1:0-1826 GCF_057473605.1 Mycobacterium sp. TH-M82
GAGCTCACTGACCGCGGCCAACCGCTCACCAGCGGCCCGGTTCTCCGCCCGCGTCGCCACGGTCATCCGATCAACCAGCACCGCAGCCGCCTCGGCCATCCCATCGAACATGCTAGCGATACTAGCGACCGGGCCAGACACGTCATCCGCGCTAGCGCTCGATGCGAAACACCGCGTCGGCGCAGTCGACGCCCTCGGCTGACAACGCGCGTTTGAGCACCTTGAACGTTGCCGTGCGCGGCAACTCGGCGCTGACCCGCACATACGACGGCCACTGCTTGGGTCCGAGGTCGGGCTGCTCGGCCAGGAAACCGCGGAAACCCCCCGCGTCGAACTGCGCGCCCGGCGCCAGCACCAGCGCCGCCATCACCTGGTCGCCGACGGCCGGGTCCGGTACCGGGTACACCGCAACCTCGGCCACGTCCGGGTGTCGCAGCAGCACCCGTTCGATGGGCGCAGTGCCGAGGTTTTCACCGTCCACCCGCATCCAGTCGCCCAGCCTGCCGGCGAAATATGCGTACCCGGCGCCGTCGCGGTAGGCCAGATCACCGCTGTGGTAGACCCCGCCGGCCATCCGCTCGGCCTCGGCGGCCGGGTCGTTGTAGTAACCCTCGAAGCGACCGCCGCCCGTGACGTTCACCAGCTCACCGACCACACCGGGCGGGCAGGCTTCGCCGGTGTCGACGTCGATGATCGTCACCCCGTCGGGCAGCGGGCCCAGCGCACCGGCCGGGGTGTCGGGGGTGCTGCTGATCGCCACCCCGCCCTCGGTGGACCCGTACCCGTCGATCGCCGCGCAGCCGAACCTGCGAGCAAAACGTTCCACGTCGCCGGGGGCGCCCTCGTTGCCGTACACCGCCTTGAGCGGATTGTCCGCGTCATCCGGTCGCTCGGGTGTGGCCAGCACGTACGACAGCGGCTTGCCGACGTAGTTGGCGTAGGTCACGCCGTAGCGGCGGATGTCGGGGAGAAACTGCGACGCCGAGAACTTGCGCCGCAACACCAGGGAACCGCGGCAGGCCAGCGAAACCGCCCAGCCGGCCAGCACGGCGTTGGAGTGAAACAGCGGCATCGACACGTAGCAGACATCGTCGGCGCCGAGACTGAACCGCTCGGCCATCGTCACGCCGGCGATCGCCACCTTGCCGTGGCTGACCTTGACCGCCTTCGGGTCACCGCTGGTGCCTGAGGTGTAGATCAGCATGAACAAGTCCGCCGGTCTGCTGGACACAACAGACACCTCGGCTCCCCTATGCGCGGCCAGTTCGTCGGCCCACGCGGCGGAGTCGACATTGACATGCTCGATGTCACCGAGCGTGGCAGCCGATCTCGAGTCGGCAAGCACCAACTGGCAGTCGGCATGGGCGATGTCGCGGGCGAGCGCCGGCCCGCGGCGGATCGGGTTGAGCCCCACCGGGACGATGCCGAACATCCCGGTGGCCACCAGCAGCGCGGAGAAGAACGGTGTGTTTTCCAGCAGCACCCCGACATGCGGCGGGCGGCCCGGATCGAGGCGGCCGCGCAGCGTGGACGCGATCGCCGCCGCGTCCCGGATGTGGTCACGCCAGCTGGTGAACGAGTCCTCGAAGTCCACGCCCCGATCTTCGACGCCCACGAGCGGGGTCAGCAGTTCGGTGACGGTCGGTAACGCGGACACTGCGATTCACACCGGAGTGTCGGCAAGTTCACGGCCGATCCGGCGCAGCTGTCCGGTCGCGCCGCCCAGCGTGAACTCGGCCTGCTTGGCAGCCAGGAAGTAGCGGTGGATCGGATGGTCGACGTCGATGCCCACCCCGCCGTGCACGTGAACGATGGTGTGGGCCACC
>NZ_JBYCKY010000746.1:0-11450 GCF_057473605.1 Mycobacterium sp. TH-M82
GCTCCCCGTCGCCGGCGTCGGTCCACAACCGTTTCTCCCGGCGCCCGGAGTTGCAGGCGATCACCGCGTTGGCCGCCGACAGGATGTTCTGCGTGGAACGGTAGTTCTGTTCCAGCAGTATCGTTGTCGCGTCGGGGTAGTCGCGCTCGAAGTCCTCGATATTGCGGATGGTGGCTCCGCGGAACGCGTAGATCGACTGGTCGGCATCGCCGACCACGCACAGCTCCACCGGCGGCACATCGTCGGCCGGTGCACCGTGCCCGGCGTATCCGGTGAGTTCGCGGATCAGGACGTACTGAGCATGGTTGGTGTCCTGGTACTCGTCGACCAGGATGTGTCGGAACCGCCGCCGGTAATGCTGGGCGATCTGCGGGAATGCCTGCAGTATCCCCACCGTCTCACCGATCAGGTCGTCGAAGTCCAGCGCGTTGGCGCTGCGCAGCCGGCGCTGGTATTCGCCGTAGACGGTCGCCACCACCCGCGCCAGGTCGTCGGAGTCGTCGGACAGATCAGAAACCGCCCGGTCGGGGTCGATCAGCTCGTTCTTCAGGTTGGAGATGGCGCTAGCCAGCAGCCGCGGCGAGTGTCGTTTGACGTCCAATCCCAGGTCGCGACCGATCATCAACAGCAGTCGGCGGGAATCGTCAGCATCGTAGATCGAGAAGTTGGAGTTCAGACCGGGCACCAGCGCTGCTTGGTTCCGCAGGATCCGCACGCAGCATGAGTGGAAGGTCGACACCCACAGGGAGGGCCCAGTCCGCGCTCCGACCAGTTCTACTACCCGTTCGCGCATCTCGGCCGCGGCCTTGTTGGTGAAGGTGATGGCTAAAATCTGACCGACGCCGACGCCGCGCGCAGCCAGCAGATAGGCGATGCGCCGGGTGAGCACTGCCGTCTTGCCCGATCCCGCCCCGGCCACGATCAGCAGCGGCGAGCCCTGGTGCACCACGGCCCGACACTGCTGCGGGTTGAGGCCGTCCAGCAGGCGATCGATATCCGGGATTGCCGTCGTCTCGGGCGGGTGCACGGTCAATATGCGCCGCTCCTTCTCATCGCTACGCTCTGCATCGTCGCCAGCGCGCAATATGCGCCGCTCCTTCTCATCGCTACGCTCTGCATCGTCGCCAGCGCGGTCATCTCAGCCCCAAGGTACCGCCCGTTCGCCGACGAACTTTGCGCTGGCACGACCCTTGGTGGCAGACTCAGTTCGTGCTCGACGCGCAGCTTCGATTTTTCTACGGGTACCGGTCAGCGGTGCCCGTGCTCTAGCTGTATTGCTGAGCCTTGTGGTCCGCTTCGCCGATCCGGGGCTCGTCTGTTGTGTGAGGCCGGATTGCGGATGAGACCAGAACCCACCAACAGTGAGAATGCGGAGTCGAACCCCATGACTGCAAAAACTACGGAAGCTCAACAACTTCCCCACATCGACGACCTGCGCCACGAGATCGACCGGCTCGACGCCGAGATCCTGGCCGCGGTCAAACGTCGCACCGAGGTGTCCCAGGAGATCGGTAAGGCCCGGATGGCCTCTGGCGGCACCCGGCTGGTGCACAGCCGCGAGATGAAGGTTATCGAGCGCTACAGCGAACTCGGTCGAGACGGCAAAGATCTGGCGATGCTGCTGCTGCGCCTCGGCCGTGGACGGCTCGGGCACTGAGGCCGGCAGTGCGGCACGGCGGATCCTCGTCTCCGGAGGTATGCGCGAGCGTGCGTGTTCCCGCGGACACGCTCGGCGCGACACCCGGTGACACGCCACGCTCGCGCCAGGAAGCGAGTCAGGCGAAGAGTTTGGTCAACCGCGGCGGCAACATCCGCAGCAGCCACACCAGCGGGGTCCATGGCCAACGCGGCACCACGGCGTGACTGGCCTCGCGTTCGATGGCCCGCACCATCGCCTTGACCCCGGTCTCGTTGTCCACCATCAGCAGGGTGGACGCCGACTTCGCAGTCATCTCCGACTCGATGTAACCCGGCTCCAGCACGGTGACCCTGATCGGTCCCTTCGCATACTCGGCGCGCAACGATTCACCCAGCGACGACACCCCGGCTTTACTGGCCGCGTAGGCAGCCTTGACGCCGGGCACCCCTTTGTTGCCCAGCACCGACGAGATCAGCACCAGGTGCCCGCCGCCGGCGTGTGTGAACATCTCGATAGCGGTCTCGATCTGCACCAGCGCCGACACCAGGTTGGTCTCGAGGGTGGCCTTGTTGGCCCACAACTTCCCAGAGCCCAGTCGCGCACCCTTGCCGATACCGGCGTTGACGATGACCCGGTCGATTCCGCCGAGTGCGTCGCAGAATTCGGCGAACACCTTCGGCACCTGTTCGTGATCATCGACGTCCAATGCGGCGACGGCCACGGTAATATTCGGATAGCGTTGGGCTAGCTCGCGTTTGAGTCCGTCGAGCCGATCGACCCGGCGTGCGCACAGCGCCAGGTCGCGGCCCTTGGCCGCGAAAACACGGGCCATCCCGGCGCCCAGGCCGGAGCTGGCCCCGGTGATCAGAATCCGCTGTCGCACCACGTGGGCAGCATAACTACTTCAGGAGCCGTGACATCCGCCGGTCGGCCAGCAGCTTGCCGCCGGTCTGGCAGGTCGGGCAGTACTGGAACGACCTGTCGGCGAACGACACTTCGCGTACCGTGTCACCGCAGACCGGGCAGGGCAGGCCGGTGCGGGCGTGTACCCGCAGACCGGACCGCTTCTGCACCTTGAGGGTGGCGGCCTGCTGGCCGACGGAGCGGGTTACCGCGTCGGTGAGCACCGAGGTCATCGCGTCGTGCAGGACGGCGACCTGTTCACCCGATAGCTTCGCGGCCGTTGCGAACGGCGAAACCCTTGCTGTGTGCAGGATTTCGTCGCTGTAGGCGTTGCCGATGCCGGCGATCACCTTCTGGTCGGTGATGACGGTCTTGATCCGGCCGGTGTTGTCGGCCAACAGCCCGGAAAGATCGTCAACGGTGACGGCCAGTGCGTCCGGCCCGAGGGCGGCGACGCCGGGCACCCGGTTCGGGTCGTCGACCAGCCACACCGCCAGCCGCTTCTGGGTACCGGCCTCAGTCAGGTCGAACCCGGGAGCCTCCCCGGGGATGCCGAGGTGCACCCGCAACGCGATCGGCCCCTTGCCCGGCCGCAGCGGTGCGGCGGCCAGGTTGTCCGACCAGCGCAGCCAGCCCGCTCGGGACAGGTGGGCGATCAAGAACAGCTTCCCGGCCTCCAAACCCAGATATTTGCCCCACCGGTGCGTCGCGCTCACCGGCTGTTGGTGCAACACCCTCACCGGTGGGGCGAAGGTCTTGAGCACCGACAGCGCGGCCACATCGACGCGACCGATCGTCCTGCCCACGGCATGCTGGCGCAAATGATCGGAAAGTGCTTCGACCTCGGGTAATTCCGGCACGGTGTTCTCGGCGTTCTCCTGATCCTCGTCAGGCACGGGTGATGCGCCGCGCTTTGGGCAGCACCAGCGAGAGGACCCAGCTCACCATCGACAACACGATCGCTGCCCAGATCGCGTCCCACCAGAAGTTGTCGATAGCCAACCCCCAGTGGGTGGTGTTGCGGGTGATCCACGCGGTGATCCAGAGCATCAACGCGTTGACCACGACGTGGAACAGCCCGAGCGTGACGATGTAGAGCGGGATCGACAGAATCTGCACAATCGGCTTGATGAACGCGTTGACCAGACCGAAGATCACCGCGACGACGAAGATGATGCCGCTCCTCTGCAACGTGGTCTCACCGCCGACAAAGCTGATCCCACCGACAACCAGGGTGACCACCCACAGTGCGAATCCGGTGATTGCGGCGCGCAGCAGGAAAGGGCTCATGTCATGCGATCCTGCCACGTCGTCTAGACTGGCGCGGCCGCAAGTATCCGGTACCGTGGGTATTGACATCTTCGGGTTGTTCTCCCTAACTTTTGTAAGCACACCGGCAAGGAAGGGGCTGCTGCGATGACCACGGCGGTGAGACGTAGCGAACCGACTCGGGAAGAGTTCGCCGAGCGCCTGCTGAAGGGTTCGGTGAAGAAGTCCTACGCGCCGGTCGTCGACATCGACTGGGACGCCCCGCTGGATCCCGACAAGTTCTTCCTGCCGCCGCAGATGTGCACGCTGTACGGTACTCCGCTGTGGGAGTCTATGACCCGAGCGCAGCAGGTCGACCTGACGCGCCAAGAGCTGGTCAACGTCTTGTCGGCCGGTATCTGGTTTGAGAACATCCTCAATCAGGCGCTGCTGCGCGACATGATGCATCGCAATCCCACCGCCAAGGCCACCCACTACAAGTTGACCGAGCTCGGCGACGAAACCCGCCACATGGTGATGTTCGGCAAGACGATCGAGAGGATCGGCGGTGTGCCGGTACGGCCCAAGTACTACCAGCGGGTGATGATCAACCTGCTTCCGAAGATGTTCCGGGGCAGCGTGCTGTGGGCGGCCGCGCTGATCGGCGAGGAGATCTTCGACGCGCTACAGCGCCAGATCCTCGACGACCCCGACCTGCAGCCGATCGTCGGGCGGTTGATGCGGATCCACGTCACCGAAGAGGCCCGCCACATCCAGTTCGCCCGCGACGGGTTGCGTCAGGACCTGCCGGCACTGCCGTGGTACCGGCGGGCCTACCTGGCCAATCTGCAGGGCGTGGGTGGCCTGTTCTACCGGCACCTGTTCACCCTTCCGGTCGTCTACCAGCGAGCCGGCCTGGGCGGACGCGAGGCGCGTCGAGTCGCACGCGCCAGCCCGCACTTCCACGCCTACTGCCGGTCGGCCTTCGCGCCGCTGGCCGCGTTTTTCGAAGAGGTCGGCCTGATGGGCCGGCTGGGCCGGCGGATGTGGCGGCGGGCCGGATTCCTGTGAGCGAACACGGGGGCGGTGACGGCGGTGACTCTATTGGCGTCGTCGACGCGATTGTGCTGGGCGACCCGAGCCGCGTCCACGGGCAGTTGAGCAACTTCATCGTCGCCCCCACCGCAGTAGCAAAGCAGTTCGACAACGACGCCGACACCTGGACGGTGACCACCGCCGACGGCCAGACGCTGACCGGACGGCTGTTGATCAACACCACCCCCGGAAACGACGACGTCGTCGCCGCCCACGGCGTCCCCAACTATTTCCGGATTCCCGGGCCGCACACGCCACGTCAGGCTCGCTATGTGGCCGGCTTGATCGACGGGCTGCATCGCAGCCGGTCCACCCGGATCGAAGCGCGGTCACGAGTGCGCGTACATCGACTGCTGCCGACGCGCGGGCTGTCCCGGTTCCACCTCTCCGGAATCGTAGAAGTCGAAGACGCGACCTACGACGGCCCCGCAATGCTGACCTATGACGGCCGGGGCTATCCGGCCCGGGTCCGGCTGGCCGGGCACGTCGACCCGGTCGACGGTCGGTACCACTGGCAGGGAACGCTGTACGCGGACCTTGTCGGTAACGGGGTGATCGGTTCGCGAGCCAGCATCCGGATCGGCGAGCACACCGCGACGGCCCGGATTTCCGAGCGCACCCCCTGGGGTACGCTCTCGGTGGTCGGGGCCGCCGGATACCCGCCATTCCCGCTGGCCGACGCCGAAATCAGCATGGCACCGCCGGTCTAAGACCCGGCGAGGAGACACCGGGGAGGCACAAGGTGCGGTTCACCTACGCCGAGGCCATGACCGATCCGAGCTTCTATATCCCACTTGCGAAGGCAGCCGAGGCTGCCGGGTATACCAGCATGACGATCCCGGACAGCATCGCCTACCCGTTAGAGTCGGATTCGAAGTATCCCTACACCCCGGACGGCAGTCGCGAGTTCCTGGACGGCAAGGCGTTCATCGAGACATTCGTGCTGACCGCCGCGCTGGGTGCGGTCACGACGACCCTGCGCTTCACGCCGTTCGTGCTCAAGCTGCCTGTCCGCCCGCCGGCATTGGTGGCCAAACAGGCCGGCTCATTGGCGGCGCTGATCGGTGACCGGCTGAGCCTGGGTGTCGGAACCAGCCCGTGGCCGGAGGACTACGAGCTGATGGGCGTGCCGTTCGCCAGACGCGGCAAGCGGATGGACGAGTGCATCGAGATCCTGCGCGGCCTGACCACCGGCGACTACTTCGAGTTCCACGGCGAGTTCTACGACATCCCCAAGACCAAGATGACCCCGGCACCCAACCGGCCCATCCCGATCCTGGTCGGCGGGCACGCCGAGGCCGCGCTGCGCCGCGCGGCGCGCGCAGACGGCTGGATGCACGGCGGCGGTGACGCCGCCGAACTCGACCGGCTGATCGGGCGACTCGAGCAGCTTCGAGCGGAGCAGGGCAGGACCGGCCCGTTCGAGATCCACGCGATCTCCGTCGACGGGTTCACCCTGGACGGCATCAAGCGGCTGGAGGACAAGGGCGTCACCGACGTCATCGTGGGTTTTCGCGTCCCCTACATCGTCGGACCCGACACCCAGCCGCTGGACACCAAGATCCGCCACCTGGAAACATTCGCCGCAAAGGTGATCGCCAAAGCCTGACCGCCCTATCGGCAGACTTTGCCGTGACAGTGACGGCGGCAACACCGGCGGGCGCTCCGTGTGCAACGTCACCGTGTCGTTGGAACACGTTTCGGACGCTGCGGCGTTGGATAAACGGGTGCTTCGAGCACCCAACTTGCTCCAGGCCAGTACAGCAGCTCTCCTGCGCGTCAACCAGGAAGGTATTGATGAACACGAAGAACTGCCACTACCAGCACGTGGAAAAGACGATCGGTCTCAACGACGACGAACGAGTCGTCCACCAGTTGCGGATCGCGGCGAGGGAGCCGGTCCACAGCGAAAGTCACCAGCAACGGATCCGCGCCGCCACGCAATGCTGACACCACCGCCCGCTGGGGTAGGCGTTTACCGGTGCTGGGCTGATCGTTTGGCCAGCCACTGCGCCTGCATGGTCAGCAGCGCCCTCGGCTCCAGTTGCGGCAGGTCGGCGCCGAGCTCCCGGTAGCGCTGGTAGACGTTGACGACGACACGTTCGGCGTCCAGCCAGCTGGCGTACTCGCCGAGGTCGACGGTGTCGGCCGCTTCGGCGAAGGACAGACCCCTGCGGTAGGCGGCATCGGCCTGCTCGGCGACGTGAACCAGGTAACCGCGCACCGCGCGGATTCCGTCCGGGTCGGTGACGGGGCCGTGGCCAGGCACCACCGTGGGGGCGTCCAGCGCGACCATGACGTCGCAGGCGTGCAGCCAATTGGCGATCGGCCCCGCCCAGACGATCGGGGTGCAGCCGATGAACAGCAGATCCCCGGCGAACAGCACACCCGCGTCGGGTATGTGCACGACGGTGTCGGCAGCGGTGTGGGCGGGGCCGAGGTCGAGCAGGCGCACCCGTCGGCCACCGACGTCGACATTGAGCTCTCCCTCGAACGTCTCATCGGCGTTGCGCACCGTGATGCCGCTGAAATCGAAGTGCCCGAACCGGTCTCGGACATAGCGGGTGGCCACCGTCCCGAGGTCGGCGACCTGGGTCATCGCCAGTGTCTCCGGGGCCATGCCGTGGGCGATCTCCTCGGCGGTGCCGGCGGCGGCGATGATGTGCACGGCGCTGTCCAACAGTTGGTTGCCGTGGGTGTGGTCGCCGTTCGAGTGGGTGAGAACTGCGTTGGTGACCGGCGCGTGATCGGTGATCGGTGCCATCGCGGCCAGCATTTCCCGGGTCAGCGCCAGATCGAACAGCGTGTCGACCAGCAGTGCAGCCCCGTCGCCTGCGACCAGCCCGGCGTTGCTCCAGCCGTACCCACCGTCGGGCAGCGTCCATGCCCACACCCGGTCCCCGACCGGATGCAGCCCGCGGGTGTAGGGAAACCGAGTCGGCGCGCGGTTGACCCGCGCGGGATCCCGTTCGACATCGGGGGGACGCCGAACCGCCACCGGCAGCGGCGCGTCGCTGGCGCGCACCGTCTGGCGGATCTCGCCGAGTCCCTGCACCTGCAACGTCACCACGTCGCCGTCGCGGAGCCAGCCCGGGAAAGATTGCGGCGCGGCCAGGTTGAGGTGTTCGACAAGCGTGCAGGTGGGCACGGTGCCGGAACCGAAAACGTCACCGGGCGCCAGCCGAACCCCGCGTGAGGCGTAGCTGATCACCTCACCGAAGCTCCAGTCCATGCCCCCGGTCGACCCGGAGCCGACGATCATGTCGTTGACCAGTGCGGTCGCCTGCAGATTCAACTTGCCGCCACGCCGGTAGGGTTCCAGCTCATCCGGGGTGACCAGGTACGGCCCAAGGGTGACCCCGCTGTCTTTGCCCTTGCCCTGCCCGATCGCCAACTGGCCCTCCAGCTGCTGCAGATCACGCGCGGACCAGTCATTGAAGATGGTGTAACCGATGATGGCCCGCTCGGCTTGCGCCACGGACAGGTTTTCACCCCCGGCTCCGATAACCGCGCCGACCTCCAACTCGAAATCCTGCCAAGCGCTGCCAGGCGCCATAGGTACATCCTGGTATGGGCCGAGAACCGTTGCCGGACAGGCGAAGTAGAATGCTGGTATCCGATACCAGGTGTCGCCGAGCACCGTGGGGAGCCCGATCGCCGCCCGACAATTGCGCATGTGGTCCAGAAAACACAGGAAGTCGCGAATCGACGGTGGGCGCGGGATCGGCGCCATGAGCGTGACTTCGTCGAGGCGCCGCAGCGACGACGGCGACCGCAACGCGTACTCACCGGCTTCGCGCAATCCGTCAGCGCCGCTGCGGATCTGATCCACCAGTGTCATACCCGGCGGCAACGTGTGGATCACCTCACCGGACAGCACCCCGGTGCGCTCGCCGTCGTCGCTTCGATAGGTCACCCATCGCATGCCGATTCACTCCTCACACCTCACCTCAACGGGTGTCTTGTCCGGCCGCAGGCCACGCCAACTGGGTTGGCGCAACCGGCCATCCTCGGTGCGCTCGCTGTAGCGCACCTCCCCGACCAGTGACGGCCTGACGAAGGTCACACTCCTGGCGTCCTGACCGGACAGCGGTTCGTGAAACGGTGATTCGTCGGTGCGCAACGGTGCCAGCACCTCCTTCAGCCGGACCAGCTCGTGTTCGGTGAAGCCACTGCCCACCCGGCCCGCAAAATGCAGCTCGCCACCGTCCGGGACACCCATCAGCAGCGACCCGATGCCGCCGCTGCGCCCCCGTTCGCCGCGGCGCCAGCCACCGATCACCACTTCCCGGGTCTTCCAGTGCTTGTGTTTGACCCAGGATCTCGAGCGGCGGCCCGGCTGGTAGGTCGAGGTCCACTTTTTGGCGACCACACCCTCCCAGCCATGCTCGCGGGAGTGTGCCAGTGCCTCGGCACCGTTGCCCGGCAACAGATCCGGCACGGTGAGATCGGTATCGGAGGCCAGCATTTCCAGCAGCCGGCGGCGGTCGCGGTAGCTGGCCCGCAGCAGCGAACGGCCGTCAAGGTAGAGCAGGTCGAATGCCCAGAACTCGATGCGGTTGGAGTGGGCCCGGTTCTGCAGCTCGGTGAATGTGGGTACGCCGGATCGGTCGAGGGCGATAACCTCGCCGTCGAGCACCACATGGTGATCAGCCAGACCGGCCGCCACCGGCCGCAACTGCGGGTACTCGCCGGTGACGTTGCGGCCGCTGCGCGACCGCAATCGCACCGCCCCGTGGTCGGCGTCGACGAGCAGCCGGTACCCGTCCCATTTGCCCTCGAAGGCCCACGACGCCGGCTTCAGCTCGGCGACCGAACCGGGGGTGGCCAGCATCGGGGACAGCGCTTCGAAGGTGAACGCCCTCTGGTCTTTCATGCGGTGCACCAGCCACTGGTCGCCGTTGGTCTGAATCAGGGCGTAGCGTCCGAAGATCCGCTTACCGTGCAGGTTGACGATGACCTCCCCATTTTCAGCGGAGTCGTCGAACTTCTCGGCCTGATAGGTGCCGGCGTCCCAGATGGCCACCGTGCCGGCGCCGTACTGTCCCTTCGGAATCGTGCCCTCGAAGCTGCCGTACTCCAGCGGATGGTCTTCGGTGCGGATCGCAAGATGGTTGACCGACGGTGTGTCTGGCAGATTCTTCGGCACCGCCCAGGACACCAGCACACCGTCGCGCTCCAACCGGAAGTCGTAGTGCAGACGGCGGGCGTGATGCTCCTGGATCACGAAGGTCTGACCGGTCGCGCCCACCGTGTCCGAGCCGGCCGTCTGTTGGGCGCCTGGCATCGGTTCCGGCGTCTGCGCTGCATCACGCATGCTGCGGTAGGTGGCCAGCCGACCCTGCCACGCAACCGGAGGGTCCAGCGGTGCCAGCAGGTCGCCGTCGCGGACGACACGGGACAGCACCTCGTCGTAACGCAGGTGTCGCAGTTTCGGGTCGTCGAGTTCCTCCCAGCTGCGTGGGGCAGCGACCGTGGGATGTTCGCGGCCGCGCAGCGAGTATGGCGCGACGGTGGTCTTCGACGCATTGTTCTGGCTCCAGTCCACAAAGACCTTGCCCGTTCGCAGGCTCCTGGTCATGGTCGCCGTCACCAGTTTGGGCATCGACTGCTCCAGTTGTTGCGCAACACGTTTGGCTAGTGTCACCGTGCCCTGGCTGCTTATTGGCCGGTCCAGTGCCGTGTATAGGTGCAGCCCCTTGCTGCCGCTGGTCAGCGGGAAGGTAGTCAGTCCGATATCGGTCATCAGATCCCGGACAGCACGCGCCACCTCCGCGAGCCGGGGCATCGTCACCCCTTCGCCGGGGTCGAGGTCGAACACCAAACGCGTTGCCGGGCCAGGCCGTAATCCTTGACCATCGGGCGTCCGTTCGCCGAGGAAACGCCACTGCGGCACGTGCACCTCCAGCGCCGCCTGCTGGGCTATCCACGCCAGTGCGTCGGTGCTGTCGATGATCGGGTAGGTCGTTACGCGGGAACGATGTTGCACGCTTGCCCGCGTCAGCCAGGCCGGTGCCGACGACGCAAGTTGTTTTTCGAAGAACGACTCCCGATCGACGCCGTTGGGCCAGCGCTTGCGGGTGGCCGGGCGCCCGGCGATATGCGGAACCATCACCTCGGCGATGCGGGTGTAGTAGTCGAAGACGTCGGCCTTGGTGGTTCCCGTCGCCGGGTAGAGCACCTTGTCCGCGTTGGTCAGCGTGACAGGGGGCTCGGCGTGCTGAGGACCCATGCTGCAAAGGTAGCGTCAAAAGATCGAAGGTGAGCTGGTGAAGCTTACCGGGACGCCGGTGACCAGGTCTCCGTGTTCTCGCTGATCGCCACGGCGCCGACGTGGTGCCGCGACCGTGGCATCGCTGCGCCCACGATCGTGTCCTGCGACAAAATCGACCGCAACAATGTGTTGGGCATACTGGCGTTATGCGTTCCATCTGGAAGGGCTCGATTGCGTTCGGCCTGGTCAACGTGCCGGTCAAGGTCTACCGGGCCACCGAGGATCACGACATCACGTTCCGCCAGGTGCACGCCAAGGACAACGGGCGAATCCGGTACAAGCGGGTGTGCG
>NZ_JBYCKY010000747.1:0-2148 GCF_057473605.1 Mycobacterium sp. TH-M82
GATGACGCTGACCCATATGCACGAACGGGTTCCCGCCGCCGAGCGCATAGCCGTCCGGTGCGTCGACTCGGATGTCCACCCGACGCCCAAGCGCGGGGAACTGCTTCCGTACATCCCCGAGCCGTGGCGCAGCAAGTACTTCCTCACCCGCAAGGTGGGTGAGCAGATCTACTACGACGCCCCCGACTACGCACACAGCTATGCGATGCGCGTGGACACCTTCCCGCCCGACGGCGAATTCCCTTGCAGCGAACCGGATATGGCGTTCCGTCAGCTGATCATGGAGGCGGGCTCCGACATCGCGATACTGGAACCCGCCGCCTACCCGGCGCGCCTGCCCGAAGCGCAGCACGCGATGGCCTGCGCCCTGAACGACTGGCAGGCCAACCACTGGCTGGACAGCCACAACAACTGGCACGAGCGGTGGCGGGGCTCGATCTGTGCCGCCATCGAGGAGCCGGAAGCGAGCGTGCGCGAGATCGAGCGCTGGGCCGGGCACCCCTACATGGCGCAGATTCTGATCAAGGCCGAGCCGCGGCCGTCCTGGGGCCACCCGAAATACGACCCGATCTGGGCGGCGGCCACCAAGCACGACATCACGGTGAGCTGCCATCTGTCCCGCAGCCACTTCGACGAGTTGCCGACGCCGCCGGTGGGCTACCCCAGCTACAACCACGACTTCATGGTCACCTACTCGCTGCTGGCCGCAAATCAGGTCATGAGCCTGATCTTCGACGGCGTCTTCGACCGATTTCCGGCGCTGCGGATCGTGTTCGTCGAGCACGCGTTCACCTGGATCCTGCCGCTGATGTGGCGCATGGACGCCGTCTACGAGGCCCGCAAATCCTGGATCGACATCAAGCGCAAGCCGTCCGAATACGTCAAGGACCACATCAAGTTCACCACCCAGCCGCTGGACTACCCGGAGGACAAGACCGAGTTGACCCGCGCCCTGGAGTGGATGGAGTGCGACAAGATCCTGCTCTACTCCTCGGACTACCCGCACTGGACGTTCGACGACCCGCGCTGGCTGGTCAAGCACCTGCCCAAGGCGGCCCGCGAAGCGGTGATGTTCAAGAACGGCATCGCGACATACCACCTCCCCGACACGGTTCCGGTGCTCGAGGGTCAGGTCCGGGTGTTCTGAGTTGACAGAAGACCTCACCGAGCGGCCCCAGCCACGTCTGGCCCAGGGCCGCGAGCACATCGTCGCGACCGTGGCCGAAATCCCGCCCGGCACCCACAAGCTCGTCCCCATCGGCCGGCACGGCGTCGGCGTCTACAACGTCAACGGCACCTTCTACGCCATCGCGAACTACTGCCCGCACCAGGGCGGTCCGCTGTGCTCGGGCCGCGCCCGCGGCCGCACCGTCGTCGACGAGACCACCGCCGGCGACGCGGTCATGGTCCGCGACCTGGAATACATCTATTGCCCCTGGCATCAATGGGGTTTCGAGCTGGCGACCGGCACGACCGCGGTCAAGCCGGAGTGGAGCATCCGCACCTATCCGGTGCGGGTGGTCGGCAACGACGTGCTGGTGATGGCATGACACTACAGGAGAGTCTGTGTCTTCTATCGAAGTGAACGGCGGCAAAGTCGTCTACGAAATCCTCGGGGACACAGGTGATCTCATCGCCATGACGCCGGGCGGCCGGTTCAGCAAGGAAATCCCCGGGCTGCGCCCGCTGGCCGATGCACTCGTCGCCGGCGGGTACCGGGTACTGCTGTGGGACCGGCCGAACTGCGGCGCCTCCGACGTGCAGTTCTACGGACAGAGCGAGTCACACATGCGCGCCGAGACGCTGCACGGCCTATTGCAGGGCATCGGCGTAGAGCGTTGCATCCTCGCCGGGGGCTCAGGTGGCGCACGGGATTCCATCCTCACGACGATGCTCTACCCCGAGATGGTCTCCAAGCTCGTGGTGTGGAACATCGTCGGCGGCATTTACGGCACCTTCGTGCTGGGGTCCTACTACATCGTGCCGAGCATCCTCGCCGTGCGGGGCACCGGCATGGACGGCGTGGTGAAGGTGCCGGAATGGCGGGAGCGCATCGAGGAGAACCCCGACAACAAACAGCGGTTCCTCGACTTCGACTCCGGCGAGTTCCTCAAGGTGATGTTGCGCTGGCTGAACGCGTTCGTGTCC
>NZ_JBYCKY010000748.1:0-1333 GCF_057473605.1 Mycobacterium sp. TH-M82
CGGCATGGAACGCTTGCGCCTGGGCGCTCAGGGACTGGAACTCCTTGCCGAAGTTGCCGAACGTCGCCGCAACGGCCGCGGACACCTCGTCGCCGGCTGCGGGGACCACCCCGGTCGTGGGCGTCGCCATGGTCGTGATTGCCTCGGCCAGTACCGACCGGATTCCCGCCAGATCCTGGGCTGCCGTCTGGATCGCTTCCGGCACCGCCACCACAAACGACATATTTGCTCCCCCATCGATGTAACAGCGCTGCCATCCGATGGCCGTCAAGGCAAATTCGAGCTTAATGGACGTTCAATACGCCGTTGCCGAAAACCACCGTTTTCGTGAACCCCCGGGCGCGGTCGCAGCGCAACCCCCGGCCGTAATACGTTGTGCGACTTAGCTTTCGAAGGCCGTCGCGAGCAGCTGGGGCGTGTACTCCGCCAGCGCGGGAATGAGGCCACCAACGGGCGGGCCGCTGATGGTGACGGTCTGCAGCAGCGACGAACCCTGCAATGTCGCCGTCGCCGAAAAAGGCCGAAGCGGGGCGAGCAGACCGCTGAAGGGAATCTCGGCAACCGCCGGCACTCCGGCGAGGGGCAACCCGACCGGCAGCGTCACCTCGCCATTGAGGAAGGCGTTGGCGATATTCGCCGGTGCGCCGACGAGCGTGGTGAACGCCCCCACCGGGTTTCCGGCTTGCAGCGCGCCGAAAAACGCAGTGGTGCTTGACTGCATCGCCACCGCCGCGTTGACCGGCGCGCCCAGCGCGTCGAACGCCAGCAGCTCTGGCAGCCCGACCCCGATCGCCAGCGACGCATTGGTCTGCGTCAAAGACGTGACCGTCACCGAGATCGGGTTGGCGACGTCGCCGAGCACGTTGGCGGTGCCCAGTGCGAGTCGCGCGGGAATGGCCAAGAGCGGCTGCAGGTTTCCGCTCGCCACCGAGGTCAAAATCTGTTGCGGGCTGCCGAATTGGGTGGTGAACGCCTGCGCCAGGGCGGGCTCGGTCACCGATGTCCAGGTGGTGCCGATGCTTTGCAGGTTCGCGTTGGTATTGGCGAGCAGGCTTTCATACGGGGCGAGGAGCGAGTTGGCGGACGCGGCCGCATTCGCGATGGCGCCCTGGCCCGCGTTCTGTTCGGCGGCCGCGGCGCTGGACTGGACCGCCAGCATCGCCCTCGCGGGCGCGTTCACCGCGGCGGCCAGGGTTTGCTGGACGTTGGCCGCCTCGGTGGCGGCGTAAGCGGCGCCGCCGGAGTTCAGCAAATTGACGAACTGCTGATGAAACGCCTGTGTCTGGGCGCTGATCTCTTGGTATTCCTGACCGAAGGCGCCGAACAGCTGCGC
>NZ_JBYCKY010000749.1:0-1739 GCF_057473605.1 Mycobacterium sp. TH-M82
ACCTACGACGCCTCCTACGACATCTGGCTGAATCCCACGCCGAACACATCCACGGTAAACCAGCAGGAGATCATGATCTGGTTCAACCATGTCGGCCCCATCCAGCCGGTCGGCTCCGACGTGGGCAACGCCACGATCGACGGCAAGCAGTTCGCGGTGTGGGAGGGCTACAACGGGCAGAACAACGTGGTCTCCTACGTCGCGGACGCACCGATCAACTCGTGGAGCAACATGAACGTGCTGGGTTTCGTCGACTACACGGAGACCGTCGAGCCGTCGGTGAACAGCTCGTGGTACCTGACCAGCATCCAGGCCGGGTTCGAGCCGTGGAACGGCAGCGTCGGCGCGGCAGTCGACACATTCTCCGCCAGCATCAACGGCACCCCCTGACCTCACCTGTCGAGCAGTCGAGGGCGGGGACGGCGAGGCGGCTCAGCCGGTGCGCCCGAGCAGGTGACGCAGGGTCTGATCGAGGCCGGGCCGGCGGAACCGGTGTTCGGCCGCTTCGAGCTTGTGGGGTAGCACGCGCTGGCTGGCGCACGCGAGTTCGCGGGCGCCCTGCGCGCCGAGCAGTAGCCGCGGGCCCAGCGGCGGGACCGGCAGCAGCGCGGGTCGATGCAGCACACGGGCCAGGGTGCGGGTGTACTCGTCGTTGCGAACCGGTTGCGGCGCGACGGCGTTGACCGGACCGGTCAGCGCGTCGTCCCACAGCGCGCGGTGGTACACGTCGACCATGTCGTCGATGCCGATCCAGGACAGCCATTGCCGGCCGCTGCCCAGCCGCCCGCCCAGTCCGGCGGAAAACAGCGGACGCAGCAGTCGCAGGGTGCCGCCGCGGGGCGATTGCACGATGCCGGTGCGCACCCGCACCACCCGCAGCCCGGCTGACTCGGCCGGCGCGGTCGCGTCCTCCCAGTCGGCGACGACGTCGGCCAGAAACCCGTCCCCGCGGTCGCTGTCCTCGGTGAGAAACTCGTCGCCGCGGTCGTAGCCGTAATACCCGATCGCCGACGCGCAGACGAACGCCGTGGGAGCGGGGTCGGTGCGGGCCGCCAGTTCGGCCAGCCGGCGGGTGGGACCGATCCGGCTGTCGCGGATCGCGCGCCGGTGGCCGTCGGTGAAGCGCCCGGCGATCGAGGCGCCGGCCAGGTGGATCACCGCGTCGATCCCGGCGAGGAGATCGGGGTCGGGGTCGTCGGGGTTCCAGCGCCGCTCGTCGCCGGAGCGCGGGGTACCGCGCACCAGCCGCACGACGCGGTGGCCGCCGGTGCTCAAAAATGCCGTCAGCGCCGAACCGACCAGCCCCGAAGACCCCGTGACGGCGACGGTCAGCGGTGCCAGACCGCGCTCGGCCGCGCGCCGGTGGGCCGCCAGGTCGTCGGCCAGCTGCCGGTAGCGGTAGGCGAACATCTCGCGCAGCGCCGCACCGGGCACCGGCGTCTCGACCCGGTCGATCACCCGGGTCTGTTCGCCCAGGTCTTCGAACTCGTGAATGTGTTTCCACCGCATGGCGATCCGCGTCGGCAGCGAGGCCAACCCGTCGCCGCCGACGGTGTCGACGAAACGCCGCGGCGGGTCGTAGCCGTCCGGTTGGTGCACGGCGATCCAGCGCAGCCCGGCCGGCAGGGCGAGCTCGGCGCGCCCGTCTTTCAGCGAGGCGGCCTCGGCCACGAGCCGCATCGGCTGCCACGGCGGCGAGAGTCGTTCGAAAGCACCCGGCCTGGCGTACCAGGCGAAGA
>NZ_JBYCKY010000750.1:0-3182 GCF_057473605.1 Mycobacterium sp. TH-M82
TGCGGGCCAACCAGATCGCACTGCAGAACCGGCTGCCGGTGATCTCGCTGGTGGAGTCCGGCGGCGCGGACCTGCCCACCCAGAAGGAGATCTTCATCCCCGGCGGGCAGATGTTCCGCGACCTGACCCGGCTGTCGGCGGCGGGCATCCCGACCATCGCGCTGGTATTCGGCAACTCCACCGCCGGCGGGGCCTATATCCCGGGGATGTGCGACTACGTCGTGATGATCAAGCGACGCTCCAAGGTGTTCTTGGCCGGCCCGCCGCTGGTGAAGATGGCCACCGGCGAGGAGTCCGACGACGAGTCTCTGGGCGGCGCCGAAATGCACGCCCGCGTCTCGGGTCTGGCCGATTACTTCGCTCTCGACGAGCTCGACGCACTCCGGATCGGCCGCCGGATCGTGACCCGGCTCAACTGGCGCAAGCAGGGACCGGCCCCGGGCCCCGTGGTCGAGCCGCGCTACGACGCCGAAGAACTGATCGGCATCGTCCCGGCCGACCTGCGCATCCCCTTCGACCCGCGCGAGGTGATCGCCCGCATCGTCGACGGCTCGGAGTTCGACGAGTTCAAACCGCTATACGGCTCATCGCTGGTGACCGGCTGGGCCCGGCTGCACGGCTACCCGCTGGGGATTCTGGCCAACGCGCGCGGCGTGCTGTTCTCCGAGGAGGCCCAGAAGGCCACCCAGTTCATCCAGCTGGCCAACCGCTCCGACACGCCACTGCTGTTCGTGCACAACACCACCGGCTACATGGTCGGCAAAGCCTACGAAGAGGGCGGCATGATCAAGCACGGCTCGATGATGATCAACGCCGTGTCGAACTCCGCCGTGCCGCACATCTCCCTGGTGATCGGTGCCTCCTACGGTGCGGGTAACTACGGAATGTGCGGGCGTGCCTACGATCCGCGGTTCATGTTCACCTGGCCGTCCGCCAAGGCCGCCGTCATGGGCGGCACGCAGCTGGCCGGCGTCCTTTCGATCGTCAGCCGGGCCGCCGCGCAGGCACGCGGCCAGGAGGTGGACGAGGAGGCCGACGCGGCGCTGCGCGCCGCCGTCGAGGCGCAGATCGAAGCCGAATCGCTGCCGATGTTCTTGTCCGGCCGGCTCTACGACGACGGGGTGATCGACCCGCGCGACACCCGCACCGTACTGGGTATTTGCTTGTCCGCCATCGCCAATGGCCCAATCGAGGGGACGTCGCACTTCGGCGTCTTCCGGATGTGAGGACACCATGATCACCAGGGTCCTGGTGGCCAACCGCGGCGAGATCGCCCGGCGGGTGTTCGCCACCTGCCGCCGGCTCGGTCTCGCCACCGTCGCGGTCTACACCGATCCCGACGCGGACGCCCCGCATGTCAACGAGGCGGATGCAAAGGTGCGGCTGCCGGAGACCAAGAGTTACCTTTCGGTCGATGCCATCATCGCCGCGGCTCGCGCAGCCGGCGTCGACGCCGTGCATCCCGGTTACGGATTCCTCTCCGAGAACGCGGAATTCGCGGCCGCGGTGCGTGACGCCGGCCTGACCTGGATCGGCCCACCGGTAACCGCGGTGGCCGCGATGGGCTCCAAGATCGGGGCCAAGGACATCATGGCGGCCGCCGGGGTGCCGGTGCTGGAGCAACTCGACCCGGAAACCGTGACGGCGGTGCAGCTGCCGGTGCTGATCAAGGCGTCGGCCGGCGGAGGCGGGCGGGGCATGCGGGTGGTCTCCGAATTGTCCGCCTTGGCCGGCGAAGTCAAGGCCGCAGGCCGGGAAGCGCGCTCTGCATTCGGCGACCCGACGGTTTTCTGTGAGCGCTATCTGCCCAACGGCCACCACATCGAGGTACAGGTGGTCGCCGATAACCACGGCACGGTATGGGCGGTCGGCGAACGGGAATGCTCGATTCAGCGCCGGCACCAGAAAGTCATCGAAGAGGCGCCCTCCCCGCTGGTCGAGCGCACCCCCGGAATGCGCGCCAAGCTGTTCGACGCCGCCAAGCTGGCAGCCAGCGCAATCGGCTACACCGGCGCCGGCACTGTGGAGTTCCTCGCCGACGATGACGGCGAGTTTTACTTCATGGAGATGAACACCCGCCTGCAGGTCGAACACCCGGTCACCGAGGAGACCACCGGGTGCGATCTCGTCGAGCTGCAGCTGGCGGTGGCCGACGGCGCCCGGCTGGATGCTGAACCTCCTGCAGTGCAAGGCCATTCGATCGAGGCCCGGCTCTATGCCGAGGATCCGGCTCGAGGCTGGCGTCCGCAGGCCGGACTGCTGCACACCATCGACATGCCCGGCGTGGCCGCGCGATTCGACACGCTGGGCCGGCGCAGCGGAATTCGGCTGGACTCCGGCGTCGCCGACGGCTCGATGGTTTCGATCCACTACGACCCGATGCTGGCCAAGGTCATCAGCTATGCGCCGACACGAGCCCAGGCCGCGGCGGTGCTTGCCCGCGCGCTGGCGAACGCCCGGCTGCACGGAGTGCGGACCAACCGCGATCTGCTGGTCCGGGTGCTGAGGCATCCGGCGTTCCTTGCCGGTGCCACCGACACCTCGTTTTTCGACACCCACGGGCTGGCCGAGCTGTCGGCACCGCTGGCCGATCCGGAAACGGTGCGGCTGTCCGCGGTCGCAGCAGCACTGGCCGAAGCCGCGTACAACCGGGCGACCGCGACGGTGCTCGGCCCCGTCCCGAGCGGCTGGCGCAACCTCGCATCGGGATTCCAGGTTAAGTCCTACGCCGACGACAGCGGTCACCAGCACCGTATCGGATATCGGTTTACCAGAGGCGGTTTGGTTATCGCCGACAATTCGCATCCAGTGCGTCTGGTCTCTTCCGATCCGCATCAGGTTGTGCTGGCCGACGCTGCGGGAGTCGCACGCAGTTACGCGGTCTCGCGCTACGGCCTGAACCTCGGCGACATCTACGTCGACTCTCCGGGCGGCGCGGTTCATCTGATCGCGCTGCCGCGCTTCCCCGAACCCGCGTCCACCATCGAGGCCGGATCCCTGTTGGCTCCGATGCCCGGCAATGTCACCCGGCTGGGCTCCGAAGTCGGCAGCACGGTGGCAGCAGGTCAACCGCTGATCTGGCTGGAGGCTATGAAGATGGAGCACACTCTCGCCGCACCGGCCGACGGCGTACTCGCCCAACTCAACGTCAAGCCCGGCGACCAGGTCGAGCTCGGAGCTGT
>NZ_JBYCKY010000751.1:0-2820 GCF_057473605.1 Mycobacterium sp. TH-M82
GCGCCTCACCGACAAGGAGAACCGGGTGGGCAGGCTGGTCATCCCGGAAGGCCGCCAGCTCGACGACACCACCGACATGAAGACCAACGAGGTGACCGCGGGCATCTTCTCGCTGATCTCCCAGGCCACCTGCGTCGACCTGAACGGGAACCGGCGGTGCGTGCCGGTGGCCGACCTGCGCTCAGCGGCCGCGGCCGGTACGCCGGTACAGCTGTCGGTGCCCGCGTGGGCAGCCCAGCGGGTCACCGCGATGGGCCACGACCATCGCCGGATCGAGGGCCTGATCGCCCCGGGCACGTGGAACGTCGACCCGTTTGCTCCGGCCGAGAAGATGCTGGCGACCCTGATCGGCTCCGGCACCGCCGGCTACTGGCAGTCCGGACTGGACAGCCCCGCTGCTGCCACTGCTGCCCTGCAGATTTCGCCGTACGACGTGCTGGTGGTGGCGTCGCTGGTGCAGCGGGAATCCGATCCGGCCGACTTCGGCAAAGTGGCCCGGGTCATCTACAACCGCCTGCACGAGCACCGCACCCTGGAGTTCGACTCGGCGGTCAACTACCCGCTGGACCGCCGGGAGGTCGCCACCAGCGACGCCGACCGCGCCCTGCGTACACCGTGGAACACCTATCTGCTGCGTGGGCTGCCGGCCACCCCGATCTGCTCGCCGGGGGAGGAGGCGCTGGCCGCGGCCGAGCATCCGGAGCCGGGAGACTGGCTGTATTTCGTCACCGTCGACAAGCAGGGCACGACGCTGTTCACCCGGGATTACCAGGAGCATCTGGAAAACATCGAGCTGGCGAAGCACAACGGTGTCCTCGACAGCTCCAGGTAGGCCAGGTAGGCCAGTTAGGCCAGGTAGGCCAGGTAGGCCAGGCAGGCCAGGCACCAAAGCCCCCCGAAAGGCAGGAGTGCTCGGCTCGCCGATCGCGCACTCCCGCTCGCCGCAGCTGCATCTGGCCGCCTACCGGGCACTGGGTCTGCGCGACTGGACCTATGACCGCATTGAGTGTGGAGCGAGCGAATTACCTACGGTGGTCAGCGGTTTCGGGCCGGAATGGGTTGGCGTGTCGGTGACCATGCCGGGCAAGTTCGCCGCGTTGGCCTTCGCAGACGAGCGCACCGCGCGGGCAGAACTGGTCGGTTCGGCCAACACCCTGGTGCGCACCGCGACCGGCTGGCTGGCCGACAACACCGACGTGGACGGGGTGACCGGTGCACTCGGCCCGGTATCGGGGCAGGCGGTGGTGCTGGGGTCGGGCGGCACCGCGCCGGCGGCGGTGGTGGCGCTGGCCGAGCTCGGCGCCGACGGCATCACCGTCGTGGCGCGCAACCCGGACAAGGCCGCCCGGGTGGTGCAACTGGCCGCGGAAGCCGGTGTGCCGGCCCGGTTCTGCGGATTGGACGACCCGGACGATCCGGCGCTGGCCGACACGATCGCAGCTACGGCGGTGCTGGTCAGCACGCTTCCGGCCGACGTGGCCATGTACTATGCGCCGGCGCTGGCGTCCGTTCCGCTGCTGCTGGACGTGATCTACGACCCGTGGCCGACGCCGCTGGCGGCGGCGGTGAGCGCCGCGGGCGGGACGGTGATCAGCGGCCTGCAGATGCTGTTGCATCAGGCCTGCACCCAGGTGGAGATGTTCACCGGGCTGCCGGCGCCGCGGCAGGCGATGACTTGCGCGCTGGCCCAGCCGGGCTAACCTGCCCCCATGCAGGTGGGGGTGGGGCCGGTATCGCTGTGGCTGGCGTGGCTGGTTGCGCTGAGCGGCTACGACATCCGGCAGCGACGACTGCCCAACTGGCTGACCCTGCCCGGTGCGGCGGCGGCGCTGCTGTATGCCGGCGTTGCCGGTCGCGGTATGCCGGCGCTTGCCGGTGCGGCGGCGTTGGGCGCGGTGTATCTGCTGGTGCACCTGGCCGGTCCGGCCGCGCTGGGGGCCGGCGACGTGAAGTTGGCGTTCGGTGTGGGTGCGCTGACCGGCTTCTTCGGTGTCGACGTGTGGATGTTGGCGGCTCTGGGCGCACCGTTGCTGACCGCGGTGTGGGCGCTGGTCGCGATGGCTCTGCACAGTGGGCACAGTGGGCGCCGGGGCGTACCGCATGGACCGTCGATGTGCCTGGTCAGCGCGGCGACGGTGGCGCTGGCGGTGTGCTGAGCCGAAACGTGGGCAAAAACCAGCGCCGTGATCAAACTTTAACCAATTCCGGTTGCCATTCAGCCGACTATCAGCTACTATTTGAGTTTAGGTGTGTGCAGCGGTTGGTGTTCAAAGGAGGTGACCGTGAAGCGAGCCGTCATGGCAGGTATTTCCGCTGGTGCGGTCGCTGTGGGCACCGGTCTCATCGTCATCGACTCGACGCCGGCATCCTTGCCCGACGTCGAGATTCCGGCGATTTCGCTCTCCAACGCCGAGGGTCTGGACCCGAACGCGGTGTGGCTCGACCTGTTCTCACAGGCCTCCGGTAACAATCCCGCAGGTGTCGGCACCGGCGCGGTGGAACTCGGACCAGCCTCAGTGCCGGTACCCAGCGAGCCGCCGCTGGTCGTGATCGATCCGCAGGGGCAGGCCCAGGACTTCGAGGGCATCCTCGACCGTGTCGTCGCCAAGATGGGCAATCCGCTGGACAACGTGACCTCGGCCATCAACGGCCCCGGCGCGGTCACCTATCTGATCCTCGGCGACGGCAACGGCGGTTCCTAAGATTCCTGGCTGCTGCCGACGGCTGCCGGCGGCAGCCGGCCAGGTCCGGTCGCAGCACCCAGCATGGGAAGATGGGACACGTGCTGCGTTGGACCACCGCCGGTGAATCCCACGGCCG
>NZ_JBYCKY010000752.1:0-2956 GCF_057473605.1 Mycobacterium sp. TH-M82
CCAGTGAGGAGCAGCGGGTGCCGGAGAAGGACAACGACCAAACCACTGACGATGCTTCCGTGGAAACCACATCGGTCTTTCGCGCCGAGTTCCTCAATGAGCTGGATGCGCCTGCACAGGCCGGCAGTGAGAGCATCGTTTCCGGCGTCGAGGGACTGCCAGCCGGCTCGGCGCTGCTGGTTGTCAAGCGAGGCCCCAACGCCGGATCTCGGTTCCTGCTTGACCAGGCGGTGACCGCGGCGGGGCGACATCCTGACAGCGACATCTTCCTCGATGATGTCACGGTAAGCCGTCGCCACGCCGAGTTCCGCTTGGAGACCGACGAATTCCAGGTCGTCGACGTCGGGAGCCTCAACGGCACCTACGTCAACCGCGAGCCGGTCGATTCGGCGGTGTTGACCAACGGCGATGAAGTCCAGATCGGCAAGTTCCGCCTGGTTTTCCTGACCGGACCGAAGACCGGCGAGCATGAGGCCGGGCCTGGCAACTAGTGACCGCGCCCCGACCAGCCTCGGCCGCCGATCCGGCCGGCATGTCGATCGGAGCGGTGCTGGATCTGCTCCGACCGGATTTTCCCGACGTCACCATCTCCAAGATCCGGTTCCTGGAGACCGAGGGGCTGGTGACGCCGCAGCGAGCCACATCGGGGTATCGCAGGTTCAGTGCCTACGACTGTGCGCGCCTGCGTTTCGTGCTGACCGCCCAGCGGGATCACTATCTGCCGCTGAAGGTGATCAAGGCACGGTTGGATGCCGAGGCCGACGGTGAGCTGCCGCCGCCCGGATCGGTCTACGGGGGACCGCGATTGGTGCCGATGGCCGGTGTCCCTGGTGGCACCCTTGGTGACCTTGGTGACCTCGCTGCAGTCTCGCCGACCCGAGTTACTCCGGAGGTGGCACCCACCCGGACCCGGTTGAGTCGCGAGGATCTGCTGGAACGCTCCGGCGCCGACGACAAACTGCTGACGGCGCTGCTGCGGGCGGGGGTGATCACTACCGGGCCGGGCGGCCTCTTCGACGATCAGGCGGTCATCATCGCCCAATGCGCGCGGGCGCTGGCCGAATATGGGGTGGAGCCGCGACATCTGCGGGCATTTCGCTCGGCGGCCGATCGGCAGTCCGATTTGATCGCGCAGATCGCCGGGCCGGTGGTCAAAGGGGGAAAGGCCGGTGCCCGCGACCGCGCCGACGATCTGGCGCGCGAAGTCGCAGCGCTGGCGATCACCCTGCATACGGCGCTGGTCAAGTCAGCGGTCCGCGACGTTCTGCATCGCTGAGGACTAGACTTCGTTCGACGGCACAGGCGTATCCGGAGGGCTAATGCAGATGGGTGAAGTGCGCGTAGTCGGCATTCGCGTCGAACAGCCGCAGAACCAACCGGTGCTGTTGCTGCGCGAGGCTGACGGCGACCGGTACCTACCGATCTGGATCGGCCAGGCGGAGGCCGCGGCGATCGCTTTAGAACAGCAAGGCGTTGAGCCGGCCCGTCCGCTGACCCACGATTTGATCCGGGATCTCATTGTCGCACTTGGCCATTCGCTCAAGGAGGTGCGGATCGTGGACCTGCAGGAGGGCACCTTCTACGCGGACTTGATCTTCGACCGCAATATCACCGTGTCGGCCCGGCCGTCGGACTCGGTGGCCATCGCTCTGCGGGTCGGGGTGCCGATCTACGTCGAGGAGGCGGTGCTGGCCGAGGCGGGCCTGCTGATCCCCGACGACAGCGATGACGAGTCCGGCGGGGCGGTTCGCGAGGACGAGGTCGAGAAGTTCAAGGAATTTCTGGACAGCGTGTCGCCGGATGATTTCAAGGCCACCTGACCCCACTTGCTCCGGGCCGGGCGCCCGGCCCAACATTACGGATGCGTCTCATCTGGCCTCGCGGTTCCGACACGCCCGGTGGAAAGCACCGCCCGGACGCCCTCGGCCGTACTTTAATGGTGACTTGACGGGTTCAGACGGGCTCAAATGGCACAACGGCTCGTCGAAAAGCGTATGCTCACAAGCGTCTCGGGCTAGAGCAAACGCGGCCGCTGGCCAGCCAGTGGTAACGAGCGCGACCGGCGAGAGGAAGCATCGTGGGCGAGCCACCGCGGCAGGAACAACTCGACCTTGCTGATCAGGCCGATCCGAGCGGCGCGGAGCTCACCCCGGACACCGGGGTGAGCGAACCGGTGCAGGCCGGTCTGTTTCCCGATGATTCGGTGCCCGACGAGTTGGTCGGTTACCGCGGTCCCAGCGCATGCCAGATTGCCGGGATCACCTACCGCCAGCTCGATTACTGGGCCCGCACCTCGCTGGTGGTGCCTTCGATTCGGGGGGCCGCCGGTTCGGGCAGCCAGCGACTGTACTCGTTCAAGGACATCCTGGTGCTCAAGATCGTCAAGCGCCTGCTCGACACCGGCATCTCGCTGCACAACATCCGGGTAGCCGTCGACCACTTGCGCCAGCGTGGTGTGCAGGATCTGGCCAACATCACGCTGTTCTCCGACGGCACCACAGTGTATGAGTGCACGTCCGCCGAGGAGGTGGTCGACCTGCTGCAAGGCGGGCAGGGCGTTTTCGGCATCGCGGTGTCGGGTGCGATGCGTGAGCTCACCGGCGTCATCGCCGACTTTCCCGGCGAGCGCGCTGACGGGGGCGAGTCGCTCAGGGCACCCGAGGACGAGCTGGCCAGCCGCCGCAAGTACCGCGACCGCAAAACCGGCTAGCCATCGGCTAGCCAGCGCTCGTGTTCCTGCGAGCATGCGCAAAATCGCACTTGTGGCGCCTGCGCAGTGCGATTTTGCGCATGCTCGCACGGTAGTATTGGCGATCGCATCGCACTCGAGCGGGAGAGTTTCGTGGCAGCCAGCCACGGACGCCGAAGGAGCAACACCTCTCCGTCAACCTCTCAGGCCCGAAGGACCGCGCGAAGACGACGATGCCTCTGGAAAGCGGTGGCGACCGGCAGCGGT
>NZ_JBYCKY010000753.1:0-4002 GCF_057473605.1 Mycobacterium sp. TH-M82
ACCGGGAACTGCCGCTGCGGCTCTTCGAGTTCGGCAGCGTGTACCGCTACGAGCGCTCCGGTGTGGTGCACGGGCTGACCAGGGTGCGCGGCATGACGCAGGATGACGCGCACATCTACTGCGCACGTGAGCAACTGCACGACGAGCTGGTGTCGCTGCTGCGGTTCGTTCTCGACCTGCTCGCCGATTACGGACTCGACGAGTTCCACCTGGAACTGTCCACGCGCGATCCGGACAAGTTCGTCGGGGCCGACGCGGTGTGGGACGAGGCGACCGACATCCTGCGCGGGGTCGCTACCGCGTCCGGGCTGAACCTGGTGCCCGACCCGGGCGGCGCCGCGTTCTACGGGCCGAAGATCTCGGTGCAGGTCACCGATGCGCTCGGGCGCAGCTGGCAGATGTCGACGATCCAGTTGGACTTCAACATGCCCGAGCGGTTCGACCTGGAATACACCGCACCCGACGGCACCCGGCGGCGGCCGGTGCTCATCCACCGGGCGCTGTTCGGGTCGATCGAGCGGTTCTTCGGGGTGCTGACCGAGCACTACGCCGGCGCGTTCCCGGCCTGGCTGGCGCCGGTGCAGGTAATCGGCATCCCGGTCGCCGATCACCACGTGGAATACCTGGAAGATGTTGCTGCACAGCTGAAGTCACACGGAATCCGGGCCGAGGTGGACTCTGGTGATGACCGGATGGCCAAAAAGATCGTCACCCACACCAACCAGAAGGTGCCGTTCATGCTGCTGGCCGGCGACCGCGATGTCGCCGCCGGCGCGGTGAGCTTCCGTTTCGGCGATCGCACCCAGATCAACGCAGTGCCCCGCGACGACGCGGTCGCAGCGATTGCCGGCTGGATCGCCGGGCGCGAAAATGCCGCCCCGACAGCGGAGACGGTGAAGGTGGGCGGCGCGACGTGACTGACCACGACGGCGGCGGCCGCGAGGAGCGCTTGCGCGAGGAGCGGATGACCCGCATCAAGCACGGCGACGAGCGCGCGATCGTCGATCGCGGCGTCGGCGAGCCCGATCATCTGGTGCGGTTGTGGACGCCGTACCGGATGACCTATCTGGCCGAAGCCCCGCTCAAGCGGAATCCGTCCGGAGCGTCGGGATCGGCGAGATCCGAACAGCCGTTCACCGACATCCCCAGCCTGCCCGACGCGGACGGCCTGGTGGTGGCCCGCGGTGAGCACGTGTACGCCGTGCTCAACCTGTACCCGTACAACCCGGGGCACCTGATGATCGTGCCGTACCGGCGGTTCTCCGAAATCGAGGACCTCACCGAGCCCGAGAGCGCGGAGCTGATGGCGTTCATCCAGAAGGCGATCCGGGTGATCAAGGCGGTTTCGCACCCGCACGGCTTCAACGTCGGCCTGAACCTGGGGACGTCGGCGGGCGGGTCGCTCGCCGAGCACCTGCACGTGCATGTCGTCCCGCGCTGGAGCGGCGACGCCAACTTCATCACCATCGTCGGAAACTCCAAAGTCATCCCGCAGCTGCTGCGCGACACCCGCCAGCTGCTGGCCGACGAGTGGGCCGAACAATCATGAGCCGGCTGCGTATCCTGTCGAGGGCGGCGTTCACCAGCATCACCACGCCGGTGGCGAAAGTGGTTCTGCGAGCCGGGTTCACCCCCGACATCGTCACCGTCGTCGGCACCGCGGGAGCGGTGCTGGCCGCGCTGACGCTGTTCCCGACCGGTCGGTTGTTCGCCGGCGGCCTGGGGGTCGGGATCTTCGTGTTGTTCGACATGCTCGACGGGGCGATGGCGCGGCTCAGCGGCGGCGGCAGCCGCTTCGGCGCGGTGCTGGACGCCACCTGCGACCGCATCAGCGACGGCGCGGTGTTCTGCGGGCTGGCCTGGTGGGCCGCGTTCGGGCTGGGCAGCGCGCCGCTGGTGGTGGCCACCCTGATCTGCCTGGTGACCTCGCAGGTGATCTCCTACATCAAGGCCAGGGCCGAAGCCAGCGGGCTGCGCGGCGACGGGGGCTTCATCGAACGCCCGGAACGGTTGATCACCGTCCTGGTCGGCGCCGTGTTGTCGGACCTGCCCGGCTTTCCGTTGCCGTGGGCGCTGCACGTGGCAATGTGGGTGCTGGCGGTGGCCAGCCTGATCACCTGCGTGCAGCGGCTGCACACCGTGCGCACCTCGCCGGGAGCTGTCGAGCCATGATCACGTTGCCGGCTGGGGTGGGTGCACTTCGCGGCAGGGTCAGCGACATAGGCTATGCGGCGGGTTGGATTGCTGTGCGCACGATGCCGGAGTTCTTTGCCCGCAGCGTATTCGACGCCGGGGCGAGCTACGCTGCGCTGGGCGGAGGACCAGATCAGCTGCGCAACAACCTGGCTCGCGTCATCGGTGTGGCACCGGTGGAGGTGCCGTCGGCGCTGATCCGCGCTTCGCTGGCGTCCTATGCACGCTACTGGCGGGAGGCGTTCCGGCTGCCCACCATGAACCACGTGGCCCTGGCGCGGCAGTTCGATCACGTGGTCGCGGGCAAAGAGCGGGTGGCCGCCGCGCTGGCAGCGGGTCGCGGCGCGGTGCTGGCGCTGCCGCACAGCGGCAACTGGGACATGGCCGGTGTGTGGGTGGTCCACACCTTCGGCGGGCTGACCACGGTGGTCGAGCGGCTCAGACCCGAGTCGCTGTACCGGCGTTTCGTCGGCTATCGGGAGCGCCTCGGCTTCGAGATACTGCCGCTCACCGGCGGTCGACGCCCCCCGTTCGAGGTGCTGGCCGAACGGCTGAGGCAGAACCGGGTGGTGTGCCTGATGGCCGAACGCGACCTGACTCGCAGCGGCGTGCAGGTCGACTTCTTCGGCGAGCCCACCCGCATGCCGGCCGGGCCCGCCAAACTCGCGATCGACACCGGAGCGGCACTGTTCCCGGTGCACGGTTGGTTCTCCGGCGACGGCTGGGGCTTTCGGATACACCCGGAACTCGACTGCACCAGCGGCGACGGCCCCGAGCGAGTCCAAGCCATCACCCAGGCGCTGGCCGACCGGTTCGCCGCCGGCATCGCTGCGCACCCGGCCGATTGGCACATGCTGCAGCCGCAGTGGCTGGCCGATCTCTCCGATGCGCAGCGGGCCCGGCTGGATCAACCCGGAGAGCTCTGATGCGGATCGGCATGGTGTGCCCGTACTCGTTCGACGTGCCCGGCGGGGTGCAGTCGCAGGTGCTGCAGCTGGCCGCGGTGATGCGGGACCGCGGCCACCAGGTCAGCGTGCTGGCGCCGTCGTCACCCCACGTCAGCCTGCCCGACTACGTCGTCTCCGGCGGCAAGGCCGTTCCCATCCCCTACAACGGTTCGGTGGCCCGGCTGCGGTTCGGCCCGACCACTCACCGCAAGGTCAAAGCGTGGCTGACCGACGGCGACTTCGACGTGCTGCACCTGCACGAGCCGAACGCGCCCAGCCTGTCGATGTTGGCCCTGATGGTGGCCGAAGGCCCGATCGTGGCGACGTTTCACACCTCGACCACCAAATCGCTGACGCTCTCCGTCTTCCAGGGGATTCTGCGGCCCTGGCATGAGAAGATCGTTGGCCGGATAGCCGTCTCCGATCTGGCCCGGCGCTGGCAGATGGAAGCACTGGGGTCCGACGCAGTCGAGATTCCCAACGGTGTCGATGTGACTGCGTTCGCCTCGGCCCCGCGGCTGCCCGGCTATCCGCGGCCGGGTCGCACGGTGCTGTTCTTGGGCCGCTACGACGAACCTCGCAAGGGTATTGCGGTGCTGCTGCGTGCGTTGCCGGCACTGGTGGACCGTTTTCCCGATGTGGAGCTGTTGGTCGTCGGCCATGGCGACGAGGACGAACTACGAAGCCGAGCAGGCAAATTCGCAAGCCACCTGCACATCCTCGGCCAGGTCGACGACGCCGAGAAGGCTGCGGCGTTGCGCAGCTCCGACGTGTACTGCGCGCCGCACACCGGCGGGGAGAGTTTCGGCATCGTGCTGGTGGAGGCGATGGCCGCCGGCACCGCGGTGGTGGCCAGCGACCT
>NZ_JBYCKY010000754.1:0-3524 GCF_057473605.1 Mycobacterium sp. TH-M82
TGGCCACCAAGACCATATCGATCGATCTCGAGGCATACGAACGCCTGCGAGCTGCCCGGCGTTCGCCCGACGAATCGTTTTCTCGTGTCATCAAGCGTGCGCACTGGCGCGACGAGGTTCCCACGGCGGCGGCGTTGCTCGGTGCACTCGCTGAGCTGCCGGCCGTGAGCGACGATGTTCTCCTGCGCCTCGATGACGCGCAGCGCTCCGATGCACCGCCGGAGGATTCGTGGCGCTCCGGTTGAGCGTCGACACAACGTTTCTCATCGACCTGCAACGCGAACAATCCGCCGGCGACGATGACGGCGCCGCGCATCGATTCCTCAAGCGCTCACCCGAGGCCGAGTTGTTTCTCTCCACGATCGCGCTGGGCGAGTTCGCTGAAGGATTCGACCACCTTGAGCACCCGACCGTCGCAGCCATGCGCTCGGGGCATACCCTCGTTCCGGTCGATGACCGAACGGCGCTGGTCTACGCAAGAGTGGTACGGGAGTTACGCCGCCGTGGCGAACTGATCGGCAGCAACGACCTTTGGATCGGTTGCACAAGCCTGCGATTGGGCATTCCGATCGTCACCGCCGACACGGCAGATTTCCGGCGGATTGACGGCCTCGGCATCGTGTCGTACCGCTAACGAACGGCTCGGCCGGTGCGCGCCGAGTCCTGATGCGGGAACCGGCCCGGCCCGCCCGCCGTCATATCCGTCATGGGACAACAACATGTCTATGCCGACACCACGGCGCTGCGCGCGGTGGCAGACCGGTTCGACGCCACCGCGGAGGCCATCGACGCCGTGGTGCGCACCCGGTTTACCAGGCTGGCGTTCGACGGAGCCAGCGCCGGGCGGGCTCATGCCGCCGGTGGTGATGCGCTGCGGCGTGCCCTGGACCGGTGGGCTGGTGAGTTGGCGAAGTGGTCGCGGGCCAGCGCCGAGATCGCGGCCGCCTTGCGGGTCGGCGCGGCTGGCTACACCGACGCCGAGCTGCGCGCGGAGACCCGGGTCGGCTGAGTTATGGCGGAGCGGTTCGACGTGTCCGCCCGGCTGGCCGAGGGCCGAGAAGCCGTGGAACACACCCAGACCTACGTGTCGGCCTGCCGGCTGCGCGGCTACCAGCATCCCGACCTGACCGCGCACGGCGCGCAGGTGCGCGACTGGTATGACAGCGAGGACGGCCTGGACCTGCGGCTGCTCGACGGTGACTGCGCCGAGCTGCGGGCGGTGGTCGATGCGGCCGAGGAGGCGCTGCGGGTGCAGCGCACGCAGACCGGTGAGCTCGGCGGGGCGTGGCGCGGGCCGGGGGCCGACGCCGCGGTGGGGTTTCTGCGCCGGCACTGCACGGCCGCGGAAGCGGTAGCCGCCGGGCTGCGCGTCGCCGCAGAGCAGTGCGCGGTGCTGCGCGACGAGCTGTGGCGGCTGGTCGACGACAAGGTGGCAACGGCGCTGGCCGCCGATGACCGCACTGGCGCGCAACGCCCGGCGTGGCTGGCCGCCGCGCACACCGTGATGGCCGGGGCCCGGGACGCGCAAGCCGCCGAGGACATCATCGACCATGAGGTAAAACCCTACGTGGACAACGATATTGGCACCGAGTGGCTCACCGCGATGCGCTCGGCGCGGACGTCGGTGGCGGGCGCCTACGACGCGGCTGCCGCTGCGGCGGCGCCCGCGCCCGGGATGGTATTCCAGATACCCGCCGAACTGGGCCCGCGCTACCAACCCGACGAGCCGGTGCCGCCGGCTCCGATGGCGCCGATCGCCCCGCTCGCCGCGGTGGAACCGCCACCCGACCCGCCGCCGGCCCGGCCCGAGCCGGTGCCAGCGCCCGCCGCGCCGCCCGACCCATCGCCCGGACCGGTCGGCGGTGCTGCGCCCACCGACGCTGCCCCGCCCACCGACGCGGGCCTGCCCGGCGGGTTCGGCCTGCCCACCGGCGCAGGCCTGCCCCTCGGCGGCGGGGGTCTCGGCGGTCTGATCCCGCGGATCGCCGACGCGATCGGCGGGCTGGGATCACCCGACGACGTCCGCACCGAGCACGGACTCGGCGAGCCGCTCGACGACGGGCCCGCGCGAGACGACGCCGACGGTGCCGATGACGCCGATGATGCCGACGACGCCGACGACACAGGCGACGAAGTCGAGCCTGCTGGCGAATCCGATCAGCCCGAGACAGAGCCCGAGCCGGCGGAGCCCGCAGACGAGGTCGCCGCCACCCATGACGAGGCTGCGGTGCCCGCAGATCAACAGGCGGCTCCGGTACCGCCGAATCCGCAGGCCGGCGATGCGAAAACTCCGTGTGAAATCGCCGCCGACGAGTTGCCGCAGGCCGGGCAGTGATCCAGGCAAACCCCCTGGGAGTCACCCGCGCAGGGTGGACCAAGAGGCGCGACGCCAAGGGCAGCCACACGCTGTGGCAATGCAGTACGGGACGGCACACGGTTACCGTTCCCAGCGGACACCGCACCATCCGGCCAGGTGTCGTGCGGGTCGTCCGCAAGGCCATCGACACCTGCGACTGTGGAAAGGAGCGGTGACGTGGTTTATGAGGTACACGTGACCGGCCGCGAGGGCCGTTGGTGGGCTGTGGCGATTCCGCAACTCGGTGCGGACGCGGTTACGCAGGCTGCCCGACTCGCCGACGTCGCAGCCGAGGCACGCGACTACATCGCGGTCACCCTCGATGTCCGCCCGTCGACTGTGGACGTTCGGGTGACCGTGGACGACACACCGCATGCGCATGACGTTCAGGCTCGTTCTTAGCGGATTCTCGCCGCCCGGCGGCAAGCTCAGGCCCTTGAGGCTGCTGCGGTCGAGGATGCTGGCGCGCTGGTGCGGGAATTGACTCGCGACGGCGTGCCCATGCGCGACATCGCGACTCTGGTGGGTTTGTCTTTTCAGCGCGTCAGCCAACTCACCGGAAACGTCCGATAAGCAGCAATCCACTGGAGTCGGCCATTCCCGTCCGGCCACCCAACAGCCGGTGGGCGACCTGTATATCTACACCCTGACGGAGGTGGTACTGCACGAGGCTCGGTTAGGAAACGCTGATAGCGAAAAAGGTTGTAGGGCAGCATTTTTGACTCGTCACCGCACCAGGGCCATAAACGCGGCCTTGGCGGCGCCGGCCGGTGTCATTCCGTTGCGCGCGAAGTCAGCGCCACGCCGGCGCCGTCAAGACCGTTCGCTGAACGTGGTGACGACGAGCTGGGACACGCGACCGCGTGAAACCTCAAGGACGGCAGCAATATCGGTGACGGAGAATCCCTGCTCGCGGAGTTCCCGAGCGATCCTACGGCTTTCGTGACCGGCTTTGATCTGCTCGGCTTCGGCATGCCGGCGCATGTTGCGCATCGCGATGATCCGCTGACCGAGTTCGCCCAGGTCGGTCTCGAGGATGACGTGAACATCGGATTCAGGCGTCGCGGTCTGCGAGACGATGTAGTCGCGTGCTTCGTCGGCGGCGGTTGCAAGGGTACGGCTTTGGGTGACCCCGACGCCGTGGACGTGCAGTTCCCAGCCTTTTGCC
>NZ_JBYCKY010000755.1:0-2253 GCF_057473605.1 Mycobacterium sp. TH-M82
CAGCTTTAACCGCGTCCGTAGTGTTTTGTTGTCCAGCCCTAGTTTTTGAATCGCCCGCTGCCAATGCGGATGCAATTCCTCGAATAGCGGCGCTTGCGGTCTTATCGGGTAAACGTTATCCATGATTGTCATTTCCGTCCTTAAAGGGCCGGACCATCTCCGGTCCGGCCCGTTTCCGTTGGGCTTAGCATCGCAGCCCATTCACGCTGTGTCATAATCCCGACCTCGATAACCGCGTCATGAACTGCTCGGTACAGTATGGTGTGGTGTTCTATCGCGTCGGCGATTGAATCAAGCTCTGCGGCCATCTGGTCAAGTTGCGGCAGGTCGCCTAATGCTCGGCGCATAATCTCGATGTCTCGATGCCTGCACGTGATCCACTGCCCGGGTGTTCGGGGGTTTCGTCTCCGGTTGGATTTCAAACGCGGTCCTCTCTTTGTTCAGGGGACGGCAAAGCCCCGCACCCGAAGGTGCGGGGCCTGCCGCTATTCGATTACGATTGCCCTGTATCAGGCAGCGTCGTACAAACGCACCACACCGGCAGGATTCAAAAATCCGAACCCGACACGGCTAATCGCACGCACGTACAAACCGTCGTTGGTCACGCTCGGGAACCGCTCGACCGTGGTGCCCTTGCGGAGCACGTACCGCTGTTGGGTCTTGTCGATGCCCCACGCGAACGTCGCGGCGTCGACAGAGGTCGACGTGAGCACCGGCAGACCGGCAACCTCGATACCGTCCGCGACGAACTGCAACAGCGGCTGGTTTGAGCCGCTTTGAGTTTTGAGCGTCGACAGCGTCTCGGCCGTGGTCGGCGACATCAGCCAGTGGGTCAGCTTCGCTCCGTGCGCCTCGGCGGCATACCGGCCCGCGATGAACGCGTCCAGATTCGCCAGCGAAGCCCCGGTGTCAACCGCGGTCGCGGCCAGCGACAGCAGCCCGTTCGGGCCTTTGGTCGTGGTGTTGGCGAAGTACGCCGCGTCCAGCGCCTTGCTGATCTGGTTGGCGAGCGCCGCCCCGATCTGGTCGGCGATAGCCGGATCGGTGTCTCCGACCGTCTCATTGCCGACTAGGGTCAGACCGGCGGTCTTGGCCGGGGTGACCACAACCTCATCGGTGTCGCCATCGGCCAGGGCGATCTCGTCCAGCTCGTTGTAGAACGCGACTGCCGGGTCGGCAACCCACAGCGGGAAGTTCACCTTCTGCCGGTCGGTGGCGAACAGCGTGCTGGCCTGCGCCGCGACCGACTTAGCCCTGACAGAGGTGTCCAGCATGGTGCCGAAATCAGACGGCAACCACGCCGCAGCGGTGGTGGAACTAACAGTAGACAATTGAGTCTCCTAAACGAACGGCCCAGCACGTGTGTGCCGGGCCGGTAGATGATTTGGACACCCGAAGGTCACAGACCCCGGGGCGGTCCCAGCGGAAGCTGGGGCCTTGAGGGCACCGGCACCGCCGGTACCCGGGTTGCGGCGCTGCCGCTGGTAATGCCCTGTTGCCTACCCGTCACGGACGGGCTGCTAGGGCAAGTTCTAGGTGCGGAGCAGGTCCGCCCATGACAGCCGGTCGGGCTGGTGCCGGTTGCCGGTGCCTTGCGACAGGTCGACCAGCCGATCCCGCTTCACGCGGGCCAGACCGGGCCGGTCGGCGAGCAGCGCGGCCACCGCGTCGGCAACCGCCTCGCCGTCAACGTCGCCGGCCTCATCCAACAGGTCAGTGAGGGCAACCCCACCGACCTCGAACAAGTCGGCAGGTGCCGCCAAGTCACCGGCGAGCCGTTCGACCTCGGCCCGCTGGAACGCTTCGATACGGGCGTTGGCCGCCTCTAACGCGGTCCTAGCCTCGTTGCGCTCGACCCGATACCGCGCCTCGCGGTTCGGCCTTTGCTCCGGCGTTTCGGCGTCGGCGTCGGCAACGGCGTCGGCGGGGTCAGCGTCGGCGGGAATGGTCTGGTCGGTAACAATCTCATCGGGCATGTTCAGCTTCCAATCGTTCGGTTCGGGCGGTTAGCGCCGCAATCTTTTCGGCGAGTTTTCGTATTGCGTATTCGACGGCGTTCTCAGGCATTTAGAAGCTCCCTGGTGCCATCTATCCGCGATAGGGGATTGAGGCCGTCCAGCGGCCTCTCAGAGGCGTCGGTCCTGCCTACAACCTTCAGCTCCCACGGCATAAACCACGTGACGCTATCGCCCCGCATGTTCCCGCCGCGCTTGCCGCTCGGCGGCAGTTGCTTCCCGATAGCGACGCCAACCT
>NZ_JBYCKY010000756.1:0-1054 GCF_057473605.1 Mycobacterium sp. TH-M82
CGGCGCATCTTCTCCTCGACCTCGTCGACGATGGCGTTGACCTGCCGCTCGTTGGACGCCGACGCGATGACGAAGCAGTCCGTGATGACCAGCTGGCCGGAGACGTCGATCACGATGACGTCATCGGCGAGTTTGGCGGCGGCCGCACCGGCGGCCACCGTCGCCATGTCGATGGCTTCCTGCGTCGCGGTCATGTGTCGTGTCCCGTCGCCCGGCCGACCTGTGCGTTCCCGCAGTAGAGCCGGCGCTTGGATACGTACTGAACGACGCCGTCGGGCATCAGGTACCACAACGGACGCGCCTGGGCGGCACGCCGTCGGCAATCGGTCGACGAGATCGCCAGCGCCGGGATCTCCACGAGGGTCAGCGCATCGGAGGCCAGCTCGCCCAGCACTCCGGTGATGTGCTCATCCTGCAGCTCGTAGCCGGGGCGGCTGACGCCGACGAAGTGAGCCAGGTCGAAGGCCTCCTCCCAGCCGCGCCACGACAGGATGGAGGCCAACGCGTCCGCGCCGGTGATGAAGTACAGCCGGGCGTCCGGGTTGACCGCGTGCAGGTCGCGCAGCGTGTCCCGGGTGTAAGTGGGGCCGGCGCGGTCGATGTCGACCCGGCTCACCGAGAACCGGGGATTGGACGCGGTGGCGATCACGGTCATCAAGTAGCGGTCCTCGGCGGCCGACACCGGCCGGCCCTTCTGCCAGGGCTGGCCGCTGGGCACGAACACCACCTCGTCTAGGTCGAAAAGGTCGGCGACTTCGCTGGCGGCGACCAGATGGCCGTAATGGATGGGATCGAACGTCCCACCCATCACCCCGAGCCTGCGACACCGCTTTTGCACGATTCGCCAGCTTACTTCAGTAACGCGTCGGGAACCCACGGCGAGCTCTGTGGGCCGCCCGGCTCACACGGGCAGCAGCTGGTCGATCACCGCGGCCAGTTGCTTGGCCGACCGGCATTCGTGCATCGTGATCGCCTCCTGGTAACGCGGCACCGCGGAGTCGCCGCTGCCCCACAGGTGTCGGGGCTCGGGGTTGAGCCAGTGCGCGTGCCGGCT
>NZ_JBYCKY010000757.1:0-2375 GCF_057473605.1 Mycobacterium sp. TH-M82
CAGCTTTAACCGCGTCCGTAGTGTTTTGTTGTCCAGCCCTAGTTTTTGAATCGCCCGCTGCCAATGCGGATGCAATTCCTCGAATAGCGGCGCTTGCACCGGAGGTGCTGCGCTCGGCGTCGGGCATCTCCGATGCCCTAGCGGCGCCGGCGGTCTTATCGGGTAAACGTTATCCATGATTGTCATTTCCTTGTTCATTCGTTGGGCTTAGCATCGCGGCCCATTCACGCTGTGTCATAATCCCGACCTCGATAACCGCGTCATGAACTGCTCGGTACAGATCGGTGTGGTGTTCTATCGAGTCGGCGATTAGATCAAGCTGTGCGGTCATTTGGTCGAGCTGTGGTAGGCCCCCTAGTGCCCGGCGCATAATCTCGATGTCCCGATGCCGGCACTCGATCCACTGCCCGGGTGTCCTGGGGTTTCGTCTCCGGTGTTGTGCCAAGAATTGCTTCCTTCCTGCTGGGACGACAAAGGCCCGCGCCGGTAAGGACGCGGGCCCCTGCCGCTGTGAATCAGTTACGCGTGGTCGAACACCCGCACGACACCAGCCGGGTTAGTCACGCCGAAGTCAACCCGCGCGACACCTCGGATAGCGGTCCCGTCAGACTGGAACGCCGCGCTACGGTCGGACTCGATGGTCGTTCCGAGCCGCCGCACGGTGAACACCTGGGCCGCGTCGATAACCCACGCGGCGGTCAAAGCGTCAACCGCCCGCGACACGTAAACCGGCAGACCGGAGATGGTGAATCCCGCGTATCCGGCACGGCGGTCCTCGGCGGCCAGCATCTGGTCCTGCACCAAATACGAGGCCGCGCCGCTGGCCGTCTTGATCTTGCGCCACTGCACCTCGACCGCCGGGTTGATAACCACAGCGGTCGGGTCGGCACCGTTGTCTTTCGACAATTTCACCGCGTCCATGATGTGATCGAACGTCGCCGAAGCAACCGCCACGTCAACGTAGCTGTAGCTGGTAACCCCGATAGGCAGTTGCGGCCCGTCGGTGATCGCGGTCAGCGAAAAGAACGCCGCGTCGATCTGCTTGGACAACGACCGGCCGATAGAATTGCCGATAACGTTAGCGATCTTCGGGTTAGTGTCCATCGCGGACTCGTTCGAGATAACCGTGTAGGCTTTCGTTGCTTTCGGCGTGACAACAATCTCGTCGGTCACAGGGTCGGACGCAGTAATCGGGGATAGCTCCGAATACCAGCCTGACGTGACGTCCCCGGTTAGCAGCGGAATACGGATAGATTCACCGGGAATGTCCAGAACGGTGGCGACAGCCGGGTTAAACGCAACCGCGTTCGACTCGATCACCGTATCGACAAGTTTCCCGTACGCCTCGGGCTTGTATGCCTTCTGCAGGCTAGCGTCGGTAACGCTCATTTGTTTCTCCTGGGATGGGAACGGCCCGGCATGCACGCCGGGCCGGTGGATGAAATGGTTAGCCCTGCATCGCGGATGTAGGGATGCGGCGCTGCCGCTGGTAGTGCCCTGTGCAGGCCCGTCACGGACGGGCAGGCGGGGGCAAGTCTCTAGCCGTAGGCGCTTGCACCGGCGGTGCTGCGCTTAGGCGTCGGCGGGCTATACCCGCCTAGCGGGTGCGGAGCAGGTCCGCCCATGACAGCCGGTCGGGCTGGTGCCGGTTGACCGTGCCTTGCGACAGGTCGACCAGCCGATCACGCTTCACGCGCGCCAGGCCGGGCCGGTCGGCGAGCAGCGCGGCCACCGCGTCGGCAACAGCAGCGTCGTCCACGTTGCCCGCCTCGTCCAGCAAGTCGGCAAGCTGGGCACCACCGACCGCGAACAGGTCGGTGGGTGCCGCCAGTTCCCCGGCGAGTCTTTCGACCTCGGCCCGCTGCATCGCTTCGATCCGTGCGTTGGCGGCCTCTAGCGCGGTCCTGGCCTCGTTGCGTTCGACCCGATACCTCGCCTCGCGGTTCTGACGCGGCTCTTGCGTCTCGCCGGCATCGGCGTCGGCATCGGTAACGGCGGCAGTAGCGTCGGCGCTTGCACCGGAGGTGCTGCGCTCGGCGTCGTCAGTCTCCGACTGACTAGCGGCGGGAACGGTCTCGGTGGTGTTAATTTCATCGGGCATGTTCAGCTTCCAATCGTTCGGTTCGGATGGTTAGCGCCGCAATCCTGGCGGCGATTCTGGCGATAGCCTCGGTGACGCTCTCAGGCATTTAGAAGCTCCCTGGTGCCATCTATCCGCGATAGGGGATTGAGGCCGTCCAGCGGCCTCTCAGAGGCGTCGGTCCTACCTACAACCTTTAGCTCCCACGGCATAAACCACGTGACGCTATCGCCCCGCATGTTCCCGCCGCGCTTGCCGCTCGGCGGCAGTTGCTTCCCGATAGCGACGCCAACCT
>NZ_JBYCKY010000758.1:0-3280 GCF_057473605.1 Mycobacterium sp. TH-M82
GTCGCTGTCACACAACGACACCAAGGTCAACCTGATCGACACCCCCGGCTACGCGGACTTCGTCGGCGAACTGCGGGCCGGGCTGCGCGCGGCGGACTGCGCGCTGTTCGTCATCGCCGCCAACGAAGACGTCGACGAGGCGACCAAGTCGCTCTGGCAGGAATGCAGCCAGGTGGAGATGCCGCGAGCGGTGGTGGTCACCAAACTCGACCACGCCCGGGCGAACTACCCGAACGCGCTGACAGGCGCTCAGGCGGCGTTCGGGGGCAAGGTGCTGCCCCTGTACCTGCCGATCAACGGCGGGGCCGACGGACTGATCGGACTGCTATCCGAAACGGATCACGGCAACGAGGAAGCGCGCAGCACGTTGATTGAGGCGATCATCGAGGAATCCGAGGACGAATCGCTGATGGACCGCTATCTCGGCGGCGAACAGATCGAGCGGGCGGTGCTCACCGCCGACTTGGAGAAGGCGGTGGCGCGCGGATCGTTTCACCCGCTGATCCCGGTGTGCGCCAATACCGGCGTCGGGGCGGCCGAACTGCTGGAGGTGATCACCAGAGGATTCCCGTCTCCCCCGGAACATCGACTCCCCGAGGTGTTCACGCCGGATGGGGCGGCACGCACCGCACTGCGCTGCGATGCGAGCGGACCGCTGCTGGCCGAGGTCGTCAAGACGACCTCGGACCCGTATGTCGGGCGGGTCAGCCTGGTCCGGGTGTTCTCCGGGACCATCAGGCCCGACACAACCGTTCATGTGTCAGGCCATTTCACCTCGTTTTTTGGTGCGGATCCCGGGCCCGGCGGCGGCCACGCCGGCCGCACTGATCATGACGAGGACGACCGCATCGGTGCGCTGTCGTTCCCGCTCGGCAAACAGCAGCGGCCGGCGTCCGTGGTGGTGGCCGGCGACATCTGCACGATCGGCCGGTTGAGTCGGGCCGAGACCGGCGACACCCTGTCCGACAAGGCCACGCCGCTGGTGCTCAAACCCTGGACGATGCCGGAACCACTGCTGCCGGTGGCGGTCGCACCGCACGCCAAAAGCGACGAGGACAAACTGTCGGTCGGGTTGGCACGCTTGGCCGCCGAAGACCCGACGCTGCGGGTCGAGCAGAACCCGGAGACCCACCAGACCGTGCTGTGGTGCATGGGCGAAGCCCACTCCGGGGTGGTGCTCGACGCGCTAGCCAACCGCTACGGGGTGGCGGTGGACACCGTCACACTGCGCATACCGCTGCGGGAGACCTTCGCCGCCAAGGCGAAGGGGCACGGACGTCACGTCAAGCAATCCGGCGGCCACGGCCAGTACGCGGTCTGCGACATCGAGGTGGAGCCACTGCCGGAAGGCTCGGGCTTCGAGTTCGTCGATCACGTGGTCGGCGGCGCGGTGCCACGCCAGTACATCCCCAGCGTGGAGAAGGGGATCCGCGCGCAGATGGACAAGGGCGTCAGCGGCGGGGGCGGCACCGGGTATCCGATGGTCGACATCCGGGTCACCCTGCTCGACGGGAAGGCGCACAGCGTCGACTCGTCGGACTTCGCGTTCCAGATGGCCGGCGCGCTGGGGCTACGCGAGGCGGCGGCGGGCACCCACGTGCAGCTGCTGGAGCCGATCGACGAGGTCACGGTGCTGATCCCCGACGAGTTGGTCGGGGCGGTGATGGGTGACCTGTCCGCCCGCCGCTCCCGGGTGCTCGGTACCGACAAGGTCGGTGCGGACCGGACGTTGGTGAAGGCGGAGGTGCCGCAGGTCGAACTCACCCGCTACGCCATCGACCTGCGTTCGCTGTCTCACGGCGCCGGCTCGTTCACCCGGACGTTCGTCCGTTACGACCCCATGCCGGAATCGGCCGCTGCCCAGGTCAGGGCAACCGTGTGAGGGGCTGAGCCGGTACGATCGAGCACGCCGCCGGAGAGCTGTGATCTTCAGGCAACGTGACCAGGGAGGGGTCTATGACGGTCTTTCACGGGCTGCCGGCCCACATCCTGTTCAACCATTTCATCGTCGTGCTGGGCCCGCTGACAGCAATCCTGATGATCATCTGCGCGGTGTGGCCGCAGGCACGCCGGCGGCTGGTCTGGCTGGTGCTGGCGCTGGCGTTTTTCACCCTGATCATGACACCGCTGGCCATCCACGCTGGCGAATGGCTGGGCGATCATGTCGACGAGACACCGGCCGCGGACGATCACATGAATCTGGGCGAGACCGCCATCTACTTCTCGGTGGCGCTGGCGATCGCAGCCGTGCTACTGGCCGGCCTCCACGTTGTCCTGGAGCGCGGAAGCGCCGTGCATCCGGCGCTGCGATGGTCGATAGCCGCGGTCGTGATCACCGCGGCCGCCGTGACGACATTCCAGATCTACCGGATCGGCGAGTCGGGCGCGCGGGCAGTCTGGGGTGACTTGGTCCCAACGTGCTGTCAGCAGTAACCGCGGTAACCGCGGGGGTAGCTGTTATTGCGGGATTCTTGGGGGACAATGGACGCCATGTATCGAGCAGTGCGCCGCGTAGGCGCTCTAGGGGGAGTTTTCGCCGTTGCGATGGCGGTCTCCGCCAGTGTCAGCCAAGCCGCTGAGGCGCCCTCGGCGCCCGTCGTCGGCGTTGCGACGATCCAGCCCGCGCCCGGTTCGGTGGTGGGCGTGGGATACCCGGTGACGGTGACCTTCACCGGGCCGGTCGGTGACCGGGCCGCGGCCGAGCGTGGCATCCACATCACGGCCAAGCCCGGGCCGGGCAACAGCACCGGGCGATTCAACTGGGTCAGCAGCGATGTCGTGCAATGGATTCCGGACGGGTTCTGGCGGGCGCACAGCACGGTCGACGTCGAGGCGCACGGGCTGTCCACCGGTTTCGAAACCGGTGACGCCGTGCTGGCCGTCGCCGATATCTCCGAGCACACCTTCACCGTCAGCGTCAACGGCGAGGTGCTGCGGGTGATGCTGGCCTCCATGGGCAAGCCCAAGCGCCCGACACCGATCGGCTCCTTCACCGCGCTGTCGAAAGAGCGGACTGTCAAGTTCGATTCCCGCACCATCGGTATCCCCCTCAAAGATCCCGAGGGCTATCTGCTCGACGGCCAGTACGCGGTCCGGGTGACCTGGAGCGGTGTCTACGTGCATTCGGCACCGTGGTCGGTGGACTCCCAAGGGTATGCGAACGTCAGCCACGGCTGCATCAATCTCAGCCCGGACAACGCCGCCTGGTACTTCGACACGGTGCACATCGGCGATCCGATCATCGTGCAGGCCTGACCGGCGGTCGCCGGAGGAATGCCAT
>NZ_JBYCKY010000759.1:0-1235 GCF_057473605.1 Mycobacterium sp. TH-M82
CTTGATGACACGAGAAAACGATTCGTCGGGCGAACGCCGGGCAGCTCGCAGGCGTTCGTATGCCTCGAGATCGATCGATATGGTCTTGGTGGCCATGCTCCGTGTATACATGCATGCATACGTGTACGCAATGCCTCGCCGGGAACCACCTCGTCCCATGACGGATATGACGGCACGCGGGCTGCGCTGGTTCCCGCATCAGGATTCGGCGCGCACCGTCTCCGCGACGCTGGCTGCGATCCGGCGCGCGGTGTCGGCATCGGCGGCCTCCACCATCACGCGGACCAGGTGTTCGGTTCCCGACGGGCGCAACAGGATTCGCCCGGTATCGCCGAGTTCTTCCTGGGCCTGCCGCACCGCCGCGCGCACCGCGAGTCTTCCGGCGGCACCGGCCTTGTCGGTGACCTCGACGTTGATCAGCACCTGCGGCAGCGCGCGCATCACCGACGCGAGGTCGGCCAGCGAGGCGCCGGTCTGGGCCATCCGCGACATCAGCCGCAGCCCGGTGATGATGCCGTCGCCGGTGGTGGCCAGCCTGGGCAGCACGATGTGCCCGGACTGCTCGCCGCCGAGGGTGTAGCCGCCGGCGCGTAGCTGCTCGAGGACGTGGCGGTCGCCGACGTCGGTGGTCTGCACGGCGACGCCGGCCGCGCGCATCGCCAGGTGCAGCCCGAGGTTGCTCATCACGGTGGTCACCAGGGTGTCGCCGGCCAGCTCGCCGGCCTCGCGCATGGCCAGGGCCAGCACCGCCATGATGGCGTCGCCGTCGACGACGTTGCCGGCGGCGTCGACGGCCAGGCACCGGTCGGCGTCCCCGTCGTGCGCCAGGCCCAGGTCGGCGCCGTGGGTGACCACCGCAGCCTGCAGCGCAGCCAGATGCGTCGAGCCGCAGCCGTCGTTGATGTTCAGCCCGTCGGGCTCGGCGTTGATCGTGATCACCTGGGCGCCGGCGGCGCGGTAGGCGCGCGGCGCGGCCACCGACGCCGCGCCGTGTGCGCAGTCCACCACGACGGTCAAGCCATCCAGCCGGGCGGTGCCGGCCGTGCGCAGGTGACGCAGGTAGCAGTCCAGCGCGTCGCCGGCGTCCACCACCCGCCCGAGCCCGGCGCCGACCGGGCGCAGCCCCGGCCCGGCGGCCACCAGATCCTCGATCTGGTCCTCGGTGGCGTCGTCGAGCTTGTGTCCGCCCGGGCCGAAGAACTTGATGCCGTTGTCGGGCATCGGGTTGTGCGACG
>NZ_JBYCKY010000760.1:0-4592 GCF_057473605.1 Mycobacterium sp. TH-M82
GCGGAGTCGACATCGCGATCAACACCGTCGGCAAGGTGCTGCGCAAGCCGATCATGGAAACCACTGAATCCGAATATGATTCGATGTTCGACATCAACGCCAAGGCGGCCTACTTCTTTCTACAGCAGGCCGGCAAGCGGCTCAACGACAACGGGTCGGTGGTGACAATCGTGACCGCGCTGCTGGGCGCGTTCACCGACGGCTAGTCCACCTATGCGGGCTCCAAGAGCCCGGTGGAGCACTTCACCCGGGCGGCGGCCAAAGAGTTCGGGGTACGCGGCATCAACGTCAACAGCGTGGCCCCCGGCCCGATGGACACTCCTTTCTTCTATCCGCAGGAAACACCGGAGCGGGTGGAATTCCACAAGTCGCAGGGGATGGGCAATCGGCTGACCCGGATCGAGGACATCGCGCCGCTGGTGGTGTTCCTTGCCGACGGCGGCCACTGGATCACCGGGCAGACCATCTTCGCCAACGGCGGTTACACCACGCGATAGCGCAGACCCGCGTAGCGGTTGGCGCCATTGAGACGAGTGCATATCATATATGATAATATTGCGCAGATGGCGTATACCTTCGATGACGTCCTGCGGTCGGCGGCGCGACTCCAAGAACTCGTTCCCGACGCCGTCCTCGTTGGTGGTTCGGCCGCAGTGCTGTATGCCCGGCACCGCACCTCCTACGACCACGACCACGTCGTCGCAGATTTGGCGCAGCGATTCGACGCTGTCCTCGGTGCGCTGGAAGCCGACCCCGACTGGGTCCTCAACCGGGCCGTTCCAGGGAAGATCCTGCTCGGAAGTCTCGGTGAAATCGAGGCTGGTATTCGCCAACTCATTCGCAGGCGCCCGCTGGAGACGCAGGTCGTCGACGTCCCCGGCGACGGGACGGTGGTCGCGCCGACGCCGGAGGAGACGTTGCGCATTAAGGCGTACCTGCTGGCGAAGCGTAACCAGGCCAGAGACTACATCGATGTGGCCGCATTAGCAGATCGGTTCGGAATCGACTGGGCTGCAGCGACACTGGCCGATATCGATGCTTTCTATGAGGAAGGAAGCTCCGGTGAGAGCGCCGTGGCGTCGCAAGTCCTGCGTCAGCTTGGCCAGCCGCGGCCACAGGATTCACGGACAACGGCCCACCTCGGCGGGTACAAGGAACTCACTTCGAAATGGCAGTCTTGGCCTGCGGTCGTTGCGCAGTGCCAGGCGATCGCCGACGCGATGATCGGTTAAACGGCACAGATGCGTACGCTGCGGTTTCGAAACATCGACGTCACCCCTGACGACCCGGTCGAACGCTGGGGGGTGGAAGGCATCCTGGCAGCGATCGACCGTGGATCGCTGCAGCACTGGCGGCGCATTGCCGCCGCGGTTCGCGAGAATCCGCGCGGTGCTGTCGCAGCCGATGTGGAGCAGGCCCTCAAGCTTGCCGAAGACGTTGGGGTCGCCGCCACATTCCGGCGCATGCTCGTCCGCGCTCGCGGTGACGCCGATGCGCTGGCACGCGCCGAGGTGCAGCGACGCCTGCGGAGCCTGGTGAGCGACTCGGGGCTGACGGCCACCCAGTTCGCCCAGCGGTTGGGCACGTCGGCATCCCGGATGTCGACGTATTTGAGCGGCAAGGTGATGCCTTCGGCGGCATTGCTGGTACGCAGTGAGACCGTCGCCAAGAACGCACGGGCGTGTAAACGGTGACCGCCAAGTCCGGTGTAGGGGTGGCCGCTCGCTGGTGCCGTAGAACTACAGCGGGATGTTCTTGTGCCGGCCGCGCCGCGCCGGTGCCTCGGCCAGCGCCTCGGTCAGCTTGCTGCGGGTGCGCGCCGGGTTGATCTTCTCGTCGACGACGCCGATGTCGATGGCGGCATCCACCCCGCCGGCCATCCGCTCGTGTTCGGTAGCCAACTGCTCGTGCAGTGTCTCCCGCTCGTGGTCGGGCGCGGCGGCCAGTGTCTTCTTGTGAAGGATGCCGACCGCGGCCTTGGCACCCATCACCGCGACCTCGGCGTCCGGCCAGGCGAACACCTTGGTGGCCCCCAGTGAGCGGGAGTTCATCGCAATGTAGGCGCCGCCGTAGATCTTTCGGGTCACGAGGGTCACCCGGGGCACGGTGGCCTCACCGAAAGCGTGCAGCAGCTTGGCGCCGCGGCGCACCACGCCGCCCCACTCCTGGTCGACACCGGGCAGATATCCCGGGACGTCGACGACGACCACCAGCGGAATCCCGAACGCATCGCAGAGCCGCACGAAACGCGCTGCCTTCTCCGCGCTTTCAGAGTTCAGGCAGCCGCCAAGCCGCAGCGGGTTGTTGGCCAGCACCCCTACGGTCCGCCCGGCCAGCCGGCCCATGCCGACGACCATGGACGGCGCCCATTTGGCCTGAAACTCCTCGAACGGACAGTCATCGAGCAACGCGGTCACGATCGGGTGCACGTCGTAGGCACGCCGCGCCGATTCCGGCAGCAGCGCGTGCAGGTCGACATCGCCGGCTTCGGCCTTGGCACGGTCGAAATGGCCCTGTTGGCAAAACAATCCGACCAGCCGGCGCCCGCGTTCGTAGGCGTCGAGTTCGTCGTCGGCGACGATGTGGCACACCCCGGACTTGCGGTGGTGCGTCTCGGGGCCGCCCAGCGACGCCATATCGACATCCTCACCGGTGACGCTGCGCACCACGTCGGGCCCGGTGACGAACACCCGGCTCTCCGGCGCCATCACGATGACGTCGGTCAGCGCCGGCCCGTAGGCGGCGCCGCCCGCGGCGAAGCCGACCACCACCGAGATCTGCGGGATATACCCGGACGCGCGGATCATCGCTTCGAAGACCGTCCCGACCGCGTGCAGTGCGCGCACCCCTTCAGCCAGCCGCGCCCCGCCGGAATGCCAGATGCCCACGATCGGGCTCTGCTCGGCGATCGCGGTGTCGTAGGCATTGACGATCTGCGCACAGCCGTCCACGCCCATTGCACCGCCCATGACGGTGCCGTCGGTGCAGAACGCGATGGTGCGTACCCCGCCCACGGTGCCGGCGGCGGCCAGCACCCCGGACCGGCCACGCTCGTGCAGCAGTTCCACGCTGCCGTCGTCGAAGAACGTGTACAGGCGCAACAGCGGGTCGCGCGGGTCGAGTGATTCGCCAACAGTCTCGCCGACCACGGTCGTCATCGTCGGTCTCCTCCCCGATTGTTGCTGGACTCGCTGCCGGGCATCAGTACCGGCCGAACGCGAGTGAGACGTTGTGCCCGCCGAACCCGAACGAGTTGTTGAGCGCGTAATGGTAGTTGCCCGGCCGCGGCTCATCTGCCACCACATCCAGGTCGATCTCCGGATCGAGGTTGACCAGGTTCAGGGTCGGCGGGATGACCTGATCACGCAGGGCCAGCACGGTCAGGATGGACTCCACCGCGCCGACCGCGCCGACCGAATGACCCAGCGCGGATTTGGGTGCGTACACCGCCGCGTGTCCGCCGTGCGGGCCGAGCGCGTGGTTGATCGCCTGGCCCTCGGCGACGTCGCCGAGGGAAGTCCCGGTGGCGTGGGCGTTGACGTGGTCGATGTCGTCCGGTGTCAGTTCGGCGAGTCGGATCGCCCGGGTCATGGCGTAGCCGGCCCGTTCGCCGTTGGGATCCGGCGCCACGATGTGGAAGCCGTCGGAGGTGATGGAGGCCCCCATCAGCCGGGCGATGATGTTGGCGCCGCGCGCCTTGGCGTGCTCCTCGGTCTCGATCACCATCAGCGCGCCCGCTTCGCCGAACACGAAGCCGTTGCGGTCACGGTCGAACGGGCGACAGGCGCCCGCCGGGTCGTCGTTGGTGGTGGACAGCACGATGCGCATCTGTGCGAACGCCGCGATCGGGATCGCTTCGATCTGGGTTTCCACTCCGCCGCAGATCGCGATGTCGGCCTCGTCGAGCATGATGCTGCGCCACGCACGGGCGATGGCTTCCGAGCCGGACGCGCACGCCGACACCGGGGTGAGCACCCCGGCCTTGGCGTGCCGGTCCAGCCCCACCGCCGCCGCGGCACCATTGGGCATGTACTTCTGCACGACGACCGGTGAGACGGCTCGCAGGCCACGCGCTTTGAAAGCGTCCCAGTTGAAGATCAGTTCCTCGGTGGAGCCCATCCCGGTGCCGATGGACACCATCAGGCGCGTGGTGTCGACCTCGGGTGTGCCGGCGTTCTCCCAGGCGCGGCGGCCGAGCTGGGTGGACATCTTCTGCAGATACGACAGCCTGCGTAGCTCGGTCTTGTTCAGGCCGGCGTCGAACGACTCCGCCTTCTCGATCAGGTGGCCGCCGATGCGGACCGGCAGGTCGTACTCCTCGACGAATGGGTCGGTGAGCTTGCGGATCCCGCTCTGGCCATCCAGCAACATCTTCCAGGTGGTCTCCGCGTCGGCGGCCAGGGCGGTCGTCATGGCGAGACCGGTGACGACGACGTCGGGGAATCTGTCCTTGAGGGCCAGCGTGGACATTGGTGCGAGCTTTCCTTCTCCCGGTCCGGCCTCAGTAGCGTCCGAACGCTAGCGCGACGTTGTGGCCACCGAAACCGAACGAATTGTTGATGGCGTAGGAGTATTCGCCGTAGCGGGGTTCC
>NZ_JBYCKY010000761.1:0-1023 GCF_057473605.1 Mycobacterium sp. TH-M82
TCTCACTGAGCAGCCGGGGCCCCGAATACGGTGTGCACGTGATCTGCAGCGCCGGCGGCTGGATCCACGGGCAGCGTCAGAGCCTGCTGCAAAACGCTACCGCGCGAATCCAATTGCGGTTGGCCGACCCCAGCGAGAGCCAGATGGGTCACTCGTCGATCGAGTCCCGCGAAGCGGCGCGGCGCACGTTGAACCGGCCCGGCTTCGGTCTGAGCGACAGCTTGCACGAATTGCGCGTCGGCGTGCCGGCGCTCGCCGATCCCGCCAGCGGAACGCTGGTGGGCATCACCGAGGTCGGCGACCGCATCGCCGAGGTCGCCGGTGTGACCAAGCACGCGACGCTGCAACGCCTGCCGCAACGGGTGGCGCTGCGGGCGATCCTCGAGCACGAAGCCGCCCACCCCAGCGGTGACGACCTGTCGATCGCCTTCGCCATCGGCGAGCGCCACGAGCTGGGCCCGGTCCCGCTGACGCTGCGGGACAGCCCCGGCCTGATGATCCTGGGCAGGCAGGGCTGCGGGAAGACGACGGCACTGGTGGCCATCGGCGAGGCCGTCATGAGCCGGTTCAGCCCCGACGAGGCCCAACTGACACTGATCGACCCCAAGACGGCCCCGCACGGCCTGCGGGACCTGAACGGCCCGGGGTATGTGCGCGCGTACGCCTACGACCAGGACGAGATCGACGAGGTGATCACCGAGCTCGCCCAGCAGGTGTTGTTGCCCCGGCTGCCGCCGAAAGGCTTGAGCCAGGAGGAATTACGGGCGCTCAAGCCGCGGGAAGGCCCAAGGCATTTCGTGCTCATCGACGACGTGCAGGATCTGCGCCCGGATCAGAGCTACCCGCCCAAGCCGCCGGTGGGGGCGGCGCTGTGGAAGCTGATCGAACGGGCCCGCCAGATCGGCTTGCACGTGTTCACCACGCGTAACAGCTCGAACTGGGCGACGCTGCAGATGGATCCGTGGATGCGGTTCCAGAACTCGGCGAAGGTGGCTCAGCTGTACATGGACAACGACCCGCAGA
>NZ_JBYCKY010000762.1:0-3411 GCF_057473605.1 Mycobacterium sp. TH-M82
GGCACGCTGCCCAGGTAGCGGCCGGTCGGGGTGGCGGTGGGAGGGCGTGCCACGAACACCAATGACGACAGCGCCGGAGTCAGGTCCGGATCGCGCACCCGAGCGAGAGCCTCGGCCACCGACGTATCGGGGCTCAGCACAATCGGATTGGACGTCATCAGCCCGCCTGCGGTGTCCGGCGAGTGCTTCAGCAGCCGCCGTACCGGATCGGATTCGTCAGGATCCATCCGGGCCAGCAACGCTTCGGCCTCGCCGGGGCTCATCGCACCGAGCAGGTCGGCGGCGTCGTCGGGATCCATTTCCTCTAAGACGTCGGCCGCGCGTTCGGTACCCAGGTGGCCCAGCACGGCGGCCTGGCGCTCCACCGGCAGCTCTTGCAGGATGTCGGCCAGCCGGGCATTGTCCAGTGCGTTGACCACCTCGTAGCGGCGCTTGGGTGGCAGCTCACGGATGGCATCGGCGACCTCAATCGGCCGCCACCCTTCGAATTGCTGGAGCAGTTGCGCGACCCCCTGACCCGGCATGGCCAGCGCCGATGGGGTCAGGCCCTGCACGTTGTGCCAGTCCACGACGTGCACAACGGAGCGTCGGCCCAGTCGCCGCGAATGCCGGACCGCGACGCGGGTCACCATCCAATCGCGGGTACGGGTCTGCTCGATGCCGAGGTCGGTGACCGCCGCGTCGATGCCGGCCAACTCCGGCAGTTCTGGATCGCGGACCCGCACTTTGGTGTCGAGGACCTGCCCCAGCACCAGCACTTCGCCCGCGCGCTGAGTGAACCGGCGCAGCGAAACATTGCCTGTGTTGAGCGCCACCGCCTGGGGTTCGATTGCCGCGACCCGGAGGATCGGGATGAAAATCCTTCTACGAGAGGGTAACTCGACGACAAGGCCGAGGACCCGCGGTTGCTGGCGGACTATGCTGATGCTGATCACGACGTCGCGGACCCGCCCGATGGATTCGCCGACCGGGCCGAGCACCAGCATCCGCGCAAGCCGTGCCGCGTACACCCTGTGGATCGACGCCATGGTTCAAAAGGGTAGGAGTAATGGGGTCAATGACGCGTATCGCCCCCGCCGAACCTGCCTGTCGGTTCCCGGCAGCATCCAGAAAATGATCGACAAGGCCAAGTCCCTGCCCGCCGACGAGATCTTGCTCGACGTGGAGGATGCCGTCGCACCGGCGGCCGAAGCACAGGCCCGTTCTCGGGTGGCGGCCGCGATCGCCGCTCCCGCCGAGCAGTTGACCGTCAATTCGCAGCGAAAACCATCAGGCTGAACACCCAGATCAGCAGCAGGGCGCCGCCGGTAACAACCCCGGCCAGCGCGAGACCGTAGCCGTTCTGGCCCGTCTGCCTGGTCTGTTGCATGGCCAGGAATCCGAGGATCACCCCCACGATCGCCGTGACACCGCAGAACAGCCCGAGCAGCGAACAGACCAGTGACCCGACCGCCATCCCGTTGGTGCCGGGTGGTGGTGAGGGGAGGTAGGCGCGGTAGGGCTGGTAACCGCCCGGGTAGCTCGGGCCGCCTGGGTAAGCCGGCTGCGCGGTCTCGGCGCCCGGATACGGGGGTGGGCCGCCCGGGTACGCCCGGGACGGCGGGGGTGGGCCGCTCGGGTACGCCTGGGAGGGCGGGTAGCCCGACGGAGGCTGCGGGTAGTTAGACGGATACTCCGGGTAGTCCACCGGCAAATAAGGGTTGCCCAGCGACTCCGGCGGCTGGTCCGGAGGTTGGAATGGCTGGTCAGGGTTGGTCATACTCGCTCCCACTGTGCACCGCAGTCCGTCGCGCCCGAGTCGCCTCGAGACCTCACCACGTGGGGCCCGCCGCGAGATCCACGCGTTTCCTCGTCGCTGTCGCCGGGAACTGCCATGCCCTTGACGTCCTCCGCGCATCGAAAATGCGCGGATTCCTTATGGCGATGTGCTGTCTCGTTCTGCCGCCTGTTGGGCGGGTGGCGCCGTAGGCGCACCAGCAGGGAAGGTTCGAGCCGAGCAGCTCTGTCTCTGTTTCCAAAGCGCCGACACCTGCTATGCCAGCGGCCTCGCTGCTTACTTTCCCCGACTCCGGTCGATGTCGTGACCTTGGGATCTCTCCTGGGGATTTAGTTATGGCCAACACCGTAGCAGATGTCGGCGACAAATCCAGACGCGCTTGTCCCCGGCCCGAAGGCCGAGGCTTGCGCACTACGTTTTTCATGCTAGTCAACCTATCGTAGGCACCAAGGCGCGGGTTCGCACGTTGAACAGTCGATCGCCGGCGACGAGGGAGAGCATCGATGACCGGTCCGTTTCAGCCCGGACAGACCCCCGGTCCGCCGGGCGCCCCGCGGCGCCGTGACCCCGCGCGGCTGCCCACCCCGCCCAAGGGCTGGCCGATCGGGTCGTATCCCACCTACGCCGAGGCTCAGCGTGCCGTGGACTATCTGTCCGATCAGGAGTTCCCGGTGCAGCAGGTGACCATCGTCGGTGTGGACCTGATGCAGGTCGAACGCGTCACCGGCCGGCTGACCTGGCCCAAAGTGCTCAGCGGTGGGGTGCTGACCGGTGCCTGGCTGGGCCTGTTCATCGGCCTGGTGCTGGGATATTTCAGTCCCGACCGGGGGTCGGCACTGCTGGTCGGCCTGGTCGCCGGGGTGTTCTTCGGCTTGATCACCTCGGCGGTCCCGTATGCGATGGCTCGTGGCACAAGGGATTTCAGCTCGACGATGCAATTGGTCGCCGGCCGCTACGACGTGCTGTGCGACCCGCAGAACGCGGAGAAGGCCAGGGATCTGCTGGCGCGGCTCACGCTCTGACCCCCTGCGTGCGCCGGAGTTGTTGCCAATCACGCACGCCTGGCTCTACCGTTCTGGCGCGAGGCAAAACCCACAGACGCAGACGAGAGGCGGGTGCCGTGGCGACTCGTTGCGGGCGCGCATGGCGAGTGGGCGCGATCGCGCTGTCGCTGGCAATCACAGCGGTGGGGTCGGCCTGCGGGTCCGAAGACAAAGCCGGCAAGGGGCTGGTGATCAGCGTCTACACTCCGGCCGGCGATACCGCGACCTTCACCGCGATGGCAGAGCGCTGCAGCGAGCAGGTCGGCGGGCGGTTCGCCATCCGGCAGTTCAGCCTGCCGAAGAGCCCCGACGACCAGCGGTTGCAACTGGCACGTCGGCTCACCGGCAACGACCGCACGCTCGACGTGATGGCGATGGACGTGATCTGGACCGCGGAGTTCGCCGATGCGGGCTGGACGTTGCCGCTCTCCGATGACCCGGCCGGGCGTGCGGAAGCCGACGCCACCGGCGACACGCTGCCCGGCCCGCTTGCCACGGCCACCTGGCACCACAGGCTCTATGCCGCGCCCGTCACCACCAACACCCAGTTGCTCTGGTATCGCACCGACCTGATGGACAAGCCGCCGACGA
>NZ_JBYCKY010000763.1:0-1425 GCF_057473605.1 Mycobacterium sp. TH-M82
CCGTCCCAGGCCGTCGCGGCCGCTATCATCGGCCCTGACCCGGCTCCGGCGTACATCCGACCGGAGTTGATCTCCGGCGGCAACACCGCAAAATCCACCGCTGTCTCCCGTCTTTGTCCAGCTGTCCGTGGGCATGTGTGCCACGCAACACCACACAGATCATGTGGTTCGCACCACACAGGCGTCGAATGCAAATTTGGTTCTCGCCTCATACCCGATTGGGCATAGCTGATCCGGAGACTGTGTAGCGGCGAACGGTCGTGCGGCAATAGACGCCGCCGTCTCGGTCAGCGGAACACGTGAACCAAATCGATGGCCGGATGCGGTTAGTGTTCCGACCGTATTTCGGTCAATGATGCGCCGCAGGAGTGAAAATGCGCCGGTTCGACGGCACGGTGGCCATCATCACCGGGGCGGCTTGTGCCATGGGGCGGCGACGGCACGGCTGTTTGCAATCGCCCAATAGCAAGTCTCACAGCAATATCCAGAAAGGGCAGCATGGACGACTTCACCGACCGTGTCGCGTTGGTCACCGGCGGCGCTCGCGGACAAGGGCGCGCACACGCGGTGGCCTTCGCCGAACACGGCGCCGATGTGGTGATCTGCGACCGCTGTGCGGACAGCGACGCAGTGGCTTACCCGCTTGCCACGGAGGAGGATCTCGATGAAACCGCTCGCATGGTCGAGGCGACCGGCCGCCGATGCCTAGCGATGCGGGCCGACGCTGCCGACCGAGCCGCCATGGAGGACCTCGTCGCCCAGGCCGAGGCACGGTTCGGCAGGGTCGATATCGCGGTCGCCAACGCAGGAGTCTCGGCTGCCGCGCCGGTCCAGAACATGCCCGAAACACTTTGGAACGAGGTGATCGCGAGCAACCTGACCGGCGTATTGAATACCATTGCCGCGGTCACGCCGGCGATGATCGCCCGCGGCTACGGCCGGATCGTCACGATCAGTTCGATGTTGGGCCGGGGCGCGGCACCGAATTCGGCCGCCTATTGTGCAGCGAAGTGGGGCGTGATCGGTCTGACCAAGAGCAGCGCACTGGACTTGGCGGAATTCGGGATCACCGTCAATGCTGTTGCGCCAGGAAATGTTTCGACGCTGATGGTGCATAACGATGCCCTTTACCAGGTCATGCGTCCAGACCTCGAATCCCCAACGCGCGCAGACGTCGAGCCGGTCTTCGCGAGTCTGCACGCCCAGCCGGTGCCATTCCTGGAACCACATGAAGTGACCCGTACAGTGCTATTCCTTTCCGCCGAGGCCAGCGCGCACATCACCGGAGTCGTGCTACAGGTCGACGCCGGCGCCGCCGCCCACGTCACCGCTTAGCCTCGATCCACGGATGAATTGGCTGTTGATCGGGTGTCGGAATAAGGAAAGTGCCCTCTGAGCTGGGATGATTGGAGCTACCACACAACA
>NZ_JBYCKY010000764.1:0-2509 GCF_057473605.1 Mycobacterium sp. TH-M82
TGACGGCGTAGGTCGGCAGCACCTGCTGGGTGATGTCGTGGCTGTTCTCGGTGGTGAACGACAGGTCGGCGGTGCCGGCGCCGACTCCGAGCGCATAGAGCATGGTGTCGCGATCGGTCCATTCGACCAGCACCGGTTCGGTGGTGGCACCGATGGCTTTCGGGTCGAGCGCCATAGTGTTCCCCTTCTCATCAGATTCGGTCGGATCCGATGAGATTCGATCAGATTCGACACCAAACCGCCAGAAGTCGCCCCATGAACGTCGTCGACAAGGCAGGCTGAAAGCATGCGCACCCGCACTGTGATCTGGAAAGCGGCGGCCGTGCTGGCCGCGGTGCTCTCAGCGATCGTCGTCGGCGCCTGCTCCAGTGGGCCGCATCAACGCAACATCACCGTGACGTTCATCCGGCACGCGGAATCGCTGAGCAACGCCGACGGCGTCATCGACACCGATGTACCGGGCCTGGGCCTCACCGAGAAGGGCGACGGGCAGGCCCAGCAGATCGCACACCAGCTGCAGCACAACCACTACGACGGCGTCTACTCCTCCCCCATGCTTCGTGCCCAGCAGACCGCCGCGCCGTTGGCCAAGGAGATCGGCAGGCAGGTGCAGATCCTGCCCGGGCTGAAGGAGATCAAGGCCGGCTGGTTCGACGGCGAGCCGTCGTCGATGGCCGACTCGACATACCTGCTCGCACCGCTGGCCTGGCTGCGCAGCGACCGCACCGAGACCATCCCGGGGTCGATTAACGGCACCGAGTTCAACAACCGGTTCTCTGACGCGGTCCAAAAGATCTACGACAGCGGCGACGCCAACCCGGTGGTGTTCTCCAACGGCGCGGCGATCATGGTCTGGACGCTGATGAACGCCAAGAACGGCCGCGACAGTCTGCTCACCGACCACCCGCTGCCCAACATCGGCCGGGTGGTGATCACCGGCAATCCGGTCACCGGCTGGACGCTGGTGGACTGGGACGGTATCCGCTCGTTCGACTGACGCCGGTTGACGGGCGCGCGCCGAGCGGCGACGATGGCCGCATGCGCCCTGCCGACACCCTGGCGCAGCGCTGGTCCCGGGTGCAGCAGCGGGTCTCCGACGCCTGCCGCGACGCCGGACGTGATCCCGTCGAGGTCGCCATCTTGGCGGTGACCAAGACCTTCGGCCCGGAGGTGATCCGTGAGGCAGTCGGGTTGGGAATGCAACGCTTTGGCGAGAACAAGGCCCAGGAGATCCGCGACAAGGCGGAACCGCTGGCCGATTGCGGCATCGACTGGGTGATGATCGGTCACCTGCAGACCAACAAGGCCAACATGGTGGCGCGGCTGGCCAGCGAGGTGCAATCACTGGACCGGCCGACGTTGGCCGCGGCGCTGGATCGGCGGCTGCGGACGCACAATCGCGTCATCGACGTCTTGGTCCAGGTGAAGACCTCCGACGAACCGAGCAAATACGGCATGGCGCCGGACCGGTTGCTGCCGTTCCTCGACGAGTTGGCCGGCTACCCCACCCTGCGGGTGCGCGGGTTGATGACGCTGGCCATCCACACACAAGACCCCGACGCCGTACGCGGTTGCTTTCGCCGGTTGCGTGAGTTGCGCGACCGCGCCGTCGCGGCCGGACACCAGCTGACCGAGTTGTCGATGGGCATGAGCGGGGACTTCCCGCTGGCGATCGCCGAAGGTGCGACGCAGGTGCGCATCGGCACGGCGATCTTCGGCGCACGGCCCTACCCGGATTCCTATTACTGGCCGCAGCAGCCGGTCCGGAATTGAGCCGCGCTCAGGCGATGATGCGCAGCGGGCGCTCCAACAGGCCCACCAGGTCACGCAGGAACACCGCGGCGGTGGCCCCGTCCAGCACCCGGTGGTCGATGGACAGTGTCAGTTTCAGCGTGCTCGCGACGGCGAGTTGACCGTCGCGCGCCACCGCTTCGGCCTGCACCGCGCCGACCGCGAGGACGGCGGCCTCGGGCGGGTTGATGATGGCCGTGAAATGGTCGATGCCGTACATGCCGAGGTTGCTGATCGTGAAGGTGCCTCCGGTCAGTTCGTCGGGGGTGAGCTTGCCGGCACGGGCCCTTTCGATGAGGCCATGCGCCTCGGCGGCAATCTCGGTGAGGCTCTTCCGATTTGCATCACGGATGACCGGCACGAGCAGACCTTTGTCGGTCGCGACGGCACAGCCGATGCTCACCCGGTGATGACGCAGCAGATGATCGCCGCCCCAGGACGAGTTGACGCTCGGATGAGCGGGCAGCACCGCCGCGCATGCCCGGATCAACAGGTCGGTGACGCTGATCTTCATCCCATCGGTGGACAGCTCAGCGTTGAGTTCGGTGCGCAACTTCTCCAGCGCGCCGACGTCGACGACGGAGGTGAGGTAAAAGTGCGGCGCCGCAGCACTTTCGGTGAGCCGCTGCGCGGTGATCCGCCTGATCGAGGTCAGCGGCACCCGCTCGTCCCCGTCGGGCTGACTGCGTACCGGCACCAGCGCACCGGTTGCGGCACC